>JACONL010000004.1:0-40784 GCA_014332745.1 Alphaproteobacteria bacterium GM7ARS4
CAGACATAAGAGGCGCGTGCCGTGACGGCGATAGCAGAGTGGGACTCTTTCCTCGATATTGAGGCATTGTTACGGGATGTGCCTTCTTTTGATACGTCTTATGCCTCAGCGGCGCGTCGTCATAATGACTCCCTCACCAAGCCTCAAGGCGCTCTTGGGCGCTTAGAGACGCTTGCCTGTTGGCTTGCTGGCTGGCAACAGAGGACGTATCCCAAGGCGGCAACCCTTTTTGCCCGTGTGTATGCGGGAAACCATGGGGTGACCGTACACTCTGTGTCAGCTTATCCCAGTGCTGTCACAAAAGAAATGGTGGCCCATTTTAAAAAGGGGGGTGGTGCTGTCAGTCAATTGAGCGCGCTCCATGGCGTGTCCCTCACCATCCATGAGATGTCTCTCGACACGCCAACCCAAGACATCACATGCGGGCAGGCGATGGACGAAGAGTCCTGTCTTGCGGCGTTACGTTACGGGTTCGACTCTGTGACGGGTGAGGAGGACATTCTTGCCATTGGTGAAATGGGGATAGGCAATACGACATGCGCCTCCGCCTTGTGCTGTGCCTTATTTGGGGGTGATGTGGCCGATTGGGTTGGGGCTGGCACTGGTCTTGAGGGGAAAGAGAGGAAGCACAAAGTCCATATCATCGAGACAGCGCTTGCCTATCATCACAGCGCCCTTGCGCGCAAGAATGCGCGCAAGAATGTATGGCATTGCCTCTGTGCTGTGGGTGGGTATGAAGTGGCGGCGATGGTGGGCGCGTTAATAGCGGCGCGTCGGCGACGCATTCCTGTCATATTGGATGGTTTTGTCTGTTGTGCTGCTGCGTCATGCTTGTTTGCCTATGACCATGACCTTTTGAGTCATTGTTGGGCGGGACATCTCTCTTATGAGAAAGGACATAAGCGTCTCTTAGACCTACTGGGCTTATCGCCCTTATTATCTCTCGATATGCGTTTAGGAGAGGCGAGTGGCGCTGTCCTTGCTTTAGGCATTGTCCGTGCCGCTGTTATGTGCCATAATGGCATGGACTCTTTTCACGATGCATCTGTCAGTGACAAGACGTCATAACAGGCCATATCAACCATCTAGGGTGCGTGTCATGAATCTACGTTTTCTGCTATGTCATTATGTTGCCTTGATTGTTCTTGTGGGTGAGGCGTATGCCACAGACTCTGTGCCTTCTTCCTCGCCATACCCTGTGGATGGCGAGTCGGCGCAACTGCATGTCCTTGTCAAAGGCATACGCGATGAAGGGGGCTCTCTTACCTTGGATATTCCGTCTGTCAAGAGCGATGGGGCGCGTTTCAAGGAACTTCCCGCTGGCTATTACGCCATTGCCCTTTACCATGATAAGAACGATAACGGCGAATTAGATACGAACATCTTCGGAATTCCTGAGGAGTCCTATGGCTTTAGTCGCAATGCCGAACCTCTTTTTTCTTCTCCTTCCTTTAAGGAGGCGGCTTTTCGCTTGAGGGCGGGGCAAAATTTACGTCTTGTCATCGATATGCAACCTTTCTAAATTGTCAACAAAGAGCATGCAAAGACATGCCATATAAGATAAGAAGGTGAGAGGAGGGTGTATGATGGTCATAGAGCAAGGGGGACGCAGGAGGACGATGATGAGAGCAAGCAACAATGTGATGGTTGGGGGGACGATGGTGTTGGCAGGTCTTTTATGGGCGACCTGTGGCTGGGCGGGGCAAATTCGTTTGGTTGTGGAGGATTTACGCAGTCAAAAAGGGGCGGTGAGTCTGGCGCTGTACAATAATGCCGATGAATTCCCTGAAGGGGAGACGTTGCGTGAGCACAGAGTGGCGGTGAAGGACATTCCAAAGGGGGGGATTGTCTTTAAGAATTTGGTAAACGGGTGGTATGCCATTGCGCTCTATCATGACGAGAACGGCAATGACGAGTTTGACACGTCCTTTATTGGTTTGCCCTTAGAGAATTTTGGCTTTAGTCGCAATGTGAAGCCTTTTTTATCAGCGCCTCCCTTTGCCCATGCTTCTTTCGAAGTCAAGCCAGGGGTGCGTTCGGTGGCTGTTGTCCGCATGCAGACATTCTCTTTTGGGGACTAGGCTCTTTTGGGGACTAGGCTCTTTCGGATTGGCTCACCATGCCAGTTGCGTCATGACGTAATGCGGGGTGGGTGGTGTCTGGGCGAGTTGGGCAAGATAGGCGTCATCGATGCTGTTGCCTATGGGCGCTTTGTGGAGTCCACTGAGCACAAGGACACTATGGATGGCGTAAGAGTCAGCGCCAGCAATATCGGTGGTGAGGGAGTCGCCTAAGGCGAGGATACGTTGTTTTGGGATGGGTTCGTGGTGGCGTTCATTGATCCGTTTGTGGGCCATGGCGTAGATGGATGGGTATGGCTTGCCGTGATAGGACACGACACCTCCTCTTTGGCGGTAAGAGCGGGCGAGGGCGCCAGCACAGAGCACCCGCTTTGTGCCTCTGATGACATCGATATCGGGGTTGAGGCATATCATGGGTTTCTTCTGACGCAAGCCTTGTTCTAAAATAGCGTGATAGGCATGGAGGTCATGATGGTCGCCTCCCTGAAGGTCGCTCCCCTGAAGGTCGCCCCATGGACCGCTATTGAGGATAAAGCTGCATGCATCGATAGAGCGGACGGGTTTTTGCGGGAGTCCTTCGAACATATTATGGTCTCTTTCAGGGCCTATATGGTAAAAGTTCTTTCCCCACTGGCCATAGGGGGCGTCCTTATCGTTTCGTGTCAAGGCATGCCATGCTTCTTCGCCGGACGAGATGACGCCATCATGGAGTGCGTCTGCCATGCCCATATGGCGGAGTTGGGCGGCGATGGCATAGGCGCGGCGGGGGGCATTCGAGATAAAGACGAGCCTTTTTTTATGGTCTTGCCACTGGCGTAACGCATGGAGAACATGGGGGAAGAGGGCAACCCCATTGTGTGCGACACCCCATAGGTCGCAGAACAGGGCATCATAGTCATTCACCAGACAGCTGATGCCATGAATGTGCGAGGGAGGGGACGTAGAATTCGAAGTCGACATAGGCGGTTGCAAACCTTAAATAAAAGACATATGGTGGGGACAAGGTGAGTCGTCCCTTTATAGCGAAGAGGGGGGCATTTGTCTGTGATAAATCTGGAGCATTCTGAGGAACATCATCATGAGCAGTATACGACCATGGCGTGATATTGAGAGACGCAAGAGCAAGAAGATTCACGTGGGCACTGTTGCCGTTGGTGGTGATGCGCCGATCACTGTCCAGTCCATGACGAACAGTTTGACGACTGACATCAAGGCGACCATTCGTCAAATTCGTCAATTGGAGGTGGCGGGCGCTGATATGGTGCGTGTGTCATGTCCCGATGAAGAGTCGAGCCTTGCGTTGAAAGAGATTGTGCCTGAAGTGACGGTGCCTATCATTGCCGATATTCACTTTCACTACAAGCGCGCCATCGAGGCTGCCTCCTCTGGTGCTTCTTGTTTGCGAATCAATCCGGGCAACATTGGAAGTGCCGAACGGGTGCGCGAGGTTGTCAAGGCGGCAAAAGACCATGGCTGTTCTATGCGTATTGGTGTCAATGCGGGCAGTCTCGAGCGCGACTTGCTAGAGAAATATGGCGAGCCATGTCCCGATGCGATGGTGGAGTCGGCATTGCGTCATATCCGCATATTGGAAGATAACGACTTCTTTGACTTCAAGATTAGCTGTAAAGCCTCTGATGTGTTTTTGGCGGTGGCGGCGTACTATGCTGTGGCCGACGCATGCGCTTATCCTCTGCATTTGGGGATTACGGAGGCTGGCGGCTTGATGAGTGGCACGGTCAAATCATCTATCGGTTTAGGCTCTTTGTTATGGGCGGGCATTGGCGACACCATTCGTGTTTCTCTCTCTGCTGACCCAGTCGAGGAGATAAAAGTGGGATTCGACATCCTCAAGAGCCTCAATCTGCGTCATCGTGGTGTCAATGTTATTTCTTGCCCGTCATGTGCCAGACAGCAATTCGATGTGATTCCCACCGTCCAAGAGTTAGAGCAACGTTTGAGTCATATCAGCACGCCTATGACATTGTCGGTGATTGGTTGTGTTGTCAATGGGCCGGGCGAGGCGCGAGAGACAGACATTGGCTTCACAGGTGGCGGGAGCGGTCACCAAGTCTATTTGAATGGGGAAAAACACCATATTTTGCGTGAGGGTAACATCATCGACCATCTTGTGGAGCTTGTGGAACGCAAGGCGGAAGAGCTACAGGCACAAGAACGAAAGGAGAAAGCTGCGCGTGCCCAATCCGTTGCGGATAATGTCGTGTCGTAAGTATTTCGTGCTGTGATGATGGCACAACAAGCGGTGCGTGGCACCCAAGACCTTTTACCGCATACGTATCGACAG
Source organism: Alphaproteobacteria bacterium GM7ARS4 (assembly GCA_014332745.1). Taxonomy (NCBI): domain Bacteria; kingdom Pseudomonadati; phylum Pseudomonadota; class Alphaproteobacteria; species Alphaproteobacteria bacterium GM7ARS4. The sequence goes on from JACONL010000004.1 coordinate 4,387, forward strand.
CATCTTCACATGATGGAGGTGATTCAGCGAGTCGCCGACAATTATGGTTATGAACCGATGGCGACGCCTTTCATTGAACAGCGTTCTGTTTTTGTCCGCACGCTTGGTGATGGCTCTGATGTCGTCATGAAGGAAATGTATCATGTGGTGGGGGGAAGCGCCTCTCAGGAGGACGAGCATCGCGACATGTTGGCGTTGCGTCCCGAAGGGACAGCTGCTGTGATGCGCGCCTTTATCAATCATGGACAGCATTTATCTCTTCCTGTGAAGTGGTTTTATCGTGGTGCTATGTTTCGCTATGAGCGTCCTCAGAAAGGGCGGTGGCGGCAATTTCATCAGGCGGGCGTCGAGGCATTGGGGAGTGCGTCGCCAGACATGGATGTGGAGGTGATGGCGTGTGCTTGGGATGTGCTGAGGGCGTTGGATGTGGGTGATGTGGGTGTGACTCTCGAAGTGAATACGCTTGGTGATGACGAGAGCAAGCAACGTTGGCGGGATGCGCTCTATGCCTATTTTTCTCGTTACGAGAAAGAACTGTCGCCTTTATCACAGCAACGCCTCAGGCGTAATCCTTTGCGTATCCTTGACTCTAAGGAAAAGCAGGATGAGAAGTTCAAGGCCGAAGCGCCTCTCGTGCGCGCTTACCTTAGTCCAGAGTCACAGCGTTTCTTTCACCATGTCTGTGAAGGGCTCACCCATCTTGGCATTCCCTATCGTCATCACGAGTCTTTGGTGCGGGGTTTGGATTATTATCGGCACACGGCTTTCGAGATTGTTACCGACCATGTGGGGAGTCACAATGCTCTTTTGGCGGGCGGGCGTTATGATGGGCTGGCTGAAACGTTGGGCGGTAAGAAGACGCCGGGGATAGGATGGGCATGCGGTATCGAACGTCTCGCTTTGCTCTCGAAGACGATGTACAAGAAGGCGCCGTCGGTGGCGGTGATAGCGAGCCATGAGGATTATGGGCGGGAGGCGTTGGCTCTTGCGTGTTTCCTACGCGGGCATGGGGTTAAGGTGGATTATGGTTTTAAACCACAATTACGCAAGGGGTTACAGCGCGCTGATAAAATGTCTTGTTGTGCGGCATGTTTATTGGGCGAGGAGGAAATGAAGGGGCGTGATGTCATTGTGCGGAATTTACGTGATGGCGCGCAAGAGCGTGTGGCGCGAGACCAGTTGGTGACATATCTCAGGGCGACATATCCCTCCAGTGTTTGGCGTGGTGCGAGGACGAGGACTATGTCATGACGGCACAAGAGGAGAAGTGGCAGCGCCATGTGAAGGAGGTTGTGGCGCGTCACCAGCAACTTCAAGAAGACATGGCGCGCTCTGTCCATGACCAAGAACGTTATCAGGCGTTATCCCGTGACTATGCGTCCACGAAGGAGGCTGTGTCATGCATAGAGGCGATGGAGAAGACGCAGAAGCAACTGGAGTCGGCGCGCATGGTGCTAGAAGAGCATGCCGATGATGAGGCGTTGCGCGCCTTAGCCCATGAGGATGTGGAGCGTCTTACTCGTCTTCATAAGGAACAGCGTCAGCGTTTGCGTCGCCTTATGCTCTCAGGCGACAAAAATGACGGACGGGATGTTCTGCTCGAGGTGAGGGCGGGAACGGGAGGCGACGAAGCCTCTCTTTTTGCTGGCGATTTATTGCGTATGTATCAGCGTTATGCTGACATGGTGGGATGGTCGTGGCGCGTCTACTCGATGGACGAGGGCAATATAGGCGGGATTAAGGAAGCATGTATGAAGATAGAGGGGCGTGATGTTTATCGTCAGCTGAAATATGAATCGGGGACTCATCGTGTTCAGCGTATTCCTCAGACAGAATCATCGGGGCGCATTCACACGTCAGCGGCGACGGTTGCTGTTCTTCCTGAGATGGGCGAGGTTGATATTGCTCTTGACCCGCAAGATGTGCGTATCGATCGCTATCGCTCTTCGGGGCCCGGCGGGCAATCGGTGAACACGACTGATAGTGCCGTGCGGATAACGCATAAGCCGTCTGGCATTGTTGTGCAGTGTCAAGACGAGAAGTCGCAACATAGGAATCGAGCGCGGGCGATGGCTGTGTTGCGCGCTCGTCTCTATGATTTTCAGCGTCAGCAACATCATGCCCAGCAAAATAAGGAGAGACAGCAACAGATAGGGAGCGGCGACCGCTCTCAGCGCATACGCACCTATAATTTCCCGCAAGGGCGCGTGACAGACCATCGTATCGGCTTGAGTGTGCACCATATTGACAGCATTATGGCGGGGACGGGCATAGCCACCCTTATAGAGGCGTTGCAGGCATGGGATGAGGAACAGCAGTGGAACAAGGCTTATGACGACTAACACGTCACACAGAGCGCTAGACGACGCCACAGAGGTGAGTGTTGATGATGGTCTCTCGATGGTGGCGGCATGGCTCAAAGAGGCGCATATCGAACAGCCCTTCAGGGAGGCGCGCTTGCTGATGGGTTTGTGTTTGGATATGCCGATGGAGCGTGTTTTTTGTATGGGAGATATGCCTTTACCTTCCTCTATGTGGGGTGCGTTAGAGGTTTTAGCGCAGAGACGTTGTGCGGGGGAATCGTATGCGCGCCTCAAGGGTGAGAAAGAATTTTGGAGTCTCACATTTGCCATCAACGCCCACACGTTAGAGCCTCGTCCCGATAGTGAAAGTTTGGTTGAGGCGGCATTGCGTCATGCCCATCCAGAGACGCGCCTTGTCCTTGATATAGGCACGGGGAGTGGTTGTCTGTTAGCGGCTTTTTTACATGAGAGAGCGCAAACATATGGCTATGGCGTCGATATATCCTTTGGTGCGTGTCTTATGGCGCGGGCGAATTGGCACAGATTGGGATTGGCACATCGAGCGACTGCCCTCTGTGGTCATTGGGGACATGGGTGGGGGACAAGGCAATGCGATGTTATATTCTGTAACCCCCCCTATGTGACACACCATGCCTATAGGCGTGCGGATTTTGCGCGTTTCGAACCACGTTGCGCCCTCGATGGCGGTGAGGACGGCTTGGATGCCTATCGTTCTCTTCTTCCTTCCCTTGTTGATGTGTTATCGGTGCGAGGCGTGCTTATTCTCGAAATTGGTGATGGCTATGCTCCTCTTGTTGCTTCCTTGATAAGGCCTGTTGGGCTATGTGTCGTGGCTTACGCCTATGACCTCAGTGGAAAGATACGAGGCTTGGTGATGAGGAACCACAGAAAATACATGTTGAAAAGGAAACAAAGCCATGCCATAGTGACACCATAAGAGGGCATAGGGCAAGGGGGGAGCAAGGGGGCAGAGTAGAGGGGGGCAGAAGCGGCAGGCATAGCATACATGGGTTGAGGGAGGTTGGGTGTATGGCGGGGAAGGGAGCAAGGCTAGGGGTGTGGGTTAGAGGGCAACAGGGGCTTCGTCCATTGTCGCGCATGAGCCGTTATGGGTTAATTCTTTAAAATTGTGAAGGGCATTATGAGACCTTATTCATCTTCATATGCGTCGAACACGCAGAAACGTAGTCGCTATTCTCGTTCCAATGGGCAGAGAAAGTGGAACGCTGGCACAACGGTGGAGAGCCATGGGCCTGACGTCAAGGTGCGTGGCACGATAGCGCAGATCGCCGAACGCTATTTGTCATTGGCGCGTGAGACCGCCAATACAGACAGGGTGAAGGCAGAAAACTACTACCAGCATGCCGAGCATTATTTGCGCCTTGCGCGCCGTGCTGAGACGGATAAAGGGCATTATCGTCGCAAATTTCCCCAGACGTCACAGCGTGTCGCTGTTGCGCCACCAGATAGGGAAGTATCGGCATAACAACTCTTTTTTTCTTTCCTCTCTGTATTATATGCATAGAGGGCGTGTTGCCATAGAGCGTGTCATAGAGGGGCATGGCGCGATGATGGTTGCGCGGGGGGCGACGACATATCCACCTTAGGACGGAGAGACATTAATAATGGAGCGTTATAACTTTACGGAGAAGGCACTTGCCAGCATTCAGTCTGCTGAGAAGATGGCGCGTCATGGCGCCCATGCTGTCATAACGCCGACCCATGTGCTCCATGGCATGTTGGAGTCTGCCCATGAGACGATCATTCCTCTGTGGCGTCAGGCGGGCGGTGATGGTGCTTCCCTACAGGAAGAGGTGAGAAAGCGTTTGGCGGATATGCCTCAAGTGCAAGAGGCGTCGCCATTGCGTGCGGATGACGATGTGGGGCGTCTTTTCGAAGGGGCGAGGACACGAGCGCGCCATTGGGGGGATGCATTCATCAGCGTCGATACGCTTTTTTTGTCTCTTGTTTTGGAGGATAAGACGCCCCTTGGTGTCATGTTGCGAGAACAGCAAGGCGTTTCCTTGTCGCAGCTGGAACAAGGCGTGAAAAATCTACGTAAAAATGCCTCTGTGCAGTCCTCTCATGGCGAGGACATGTATCAAGCCCTAGAGAAATATGCTGTGGATATGACGCAAAAGGCGCGAGAGCAGAAGCTTGACCCCGTCATTGGCAGAGAGGAGGAGATTCGTCGCACCATTCAGGTTCTTTTGCGCCGCACCAAGAACAATCCCGTGTTGATAGGGGCGCCGGGTGTTGGCAAGACGGCTGTTGTCGAAGGCATCGCCCAACGTGTCGTCTCAGAGGATGTGCCTGATGGTTTGAAGGGGCGTCGTGTGATGGCCTTAGACTTAGCGCTTCTCATGGCGGGCGCGCGTTATCAAGGGGATTTTGAGGAGCGTCTCAAGGCTGTCCTACGGGAAGTAGATGAAGCAAAGGGGGAGGTCTTGTTGTTTATTGATGAGATTCATACATTGGCGGTGGCGGGCAAGACATCTGGTTCTGTGGGTGCTGCCGATATGCTCAAACCTGCTTTGGCGCGTGGGACGTTGCGTTGTATTGGCGCGACCACCCTCGATGAATACCGTCAGCACATGGAGAAGGATCCCGCACTAGCACGGCGCTTCCAGCCGGTCTATGTGGAGGAGCCATCTGTGGAAGAGAGTATTTCTATTTTACGCGGTTTGAAAGAGAAGTATGAACTACACCATGCGGTGCATATCACCGATGGGGCGTTGGTGGCGGCCGCTAAAATGGCGAAGCGTTATATCAGCGGGCGTTTTCTTCCAGACAAGGCGATAGACCTTGTAGATGAGGCGGCGGCGCGTATGCGCATGTCCCTCGATTCGAAACCAGAGCCTCTCGACAAGGTTGAACGCGCCATCATGACTCTGAAGATAGAGGAAGCAGCATTGAAGAAAGAAACGGGCCATGAGACACAGGAACGTCTGAGCAAGATTACCCAAGAATTGACGTCCCTCGAGGCTGAGGCGGCATCGCTCCAAGAGACGTGGCGTGAAGAAAAGCGCGCCCTTTCTTTCGTCCAAGATGTGAAAGCGAAGATCGAACGCGCAAAAGGCGACCTAGAGGTGGCAGAACGGCAAGGCGACTATGATAGGGCGGGCAAGTTGCGCTATGCGACGATTCCCGCCTATCAAAAAGACTTGGAAGAAGAGGAGAAAAAACGCGCATCCGCCCAAGGCATGCTCCATGAGAGCATCACAGAAGCCGACATTGCCACTGTCGTGTCTCGTTGGACGGGCATTCCTGTGGATAAAATGATACAAAGTAGCGACCATCAGCGTCTTTTGGGGATGGAGAAGGAGCTCTCAGCGCGTGTCGTGGGACAAGACCATGCGGTGTTAGCCGTGAGCGAAGCGGTGCGTCGTAGTCGGGCGGGCCTGCAAGACGGGACACGTCCGACGGGTTCTTTCATGTTTTTGGGACCGAGCGGTGTGGGGAAAACGGAGCTGTCGAAGGCATTAGCCTCTTTTCTGTTCGATGATGAGCATGCTCTCTTGCGTCTCGATATGTCAGAATATATGGAGAAGCATAACGTCTCGCGTATGGTGGGCGCGCCTCCCGGCTATGTTGGCTATGAACAAGGCGGCGCCTTGAGTGAGGCTGTGCGTCGGCGTCCTTATCAAGTGATTCTCTTCGATGAGATAGAGAAAGCCCATAGTGATGTCTTCGATATTCTCCTCCAGCTGTTGGATGACGGGCGTATGACTGATGGACAGGGACGCACCGTCGATTTCCGCCACACCTTGATTATTATGACGTCTAATCTGGGCAGTGATGTCTATGCGCGCTCTTCTGAGCGGAGCGCGTTGACGCATGATGAGAGGGATGACGTCATGGCGCGCGTCCGCGCGCACTTTAAGCCAGAATTTTTGAATCGTCTTGATGATATTATTTTGTTCCATGCCCTCAAGCCTGATGTCATGGAGACTATCGTGTCTGTGCGCCTTGAGGCGTTAGCGGCGTTGTTGCGTGAGCGTGAATTAATGCTGGACGTTGATGAGTCGGCAGCGACATGGCTTGCCCACCATGGGTATGATGAAGCCTATGGAGCAAGGCCTCTTAATCGCCTTATCGAAAAGCATATCAAAAGCCCGCTGGCGTCATTGCTGTTACGCGAGGAACGTCCCCCTGTTGGTGCAACCGTCAAGGTATCGGGAAAGAAGGGGGGAGAAGAGCGTCATCAAGGGCAACAAGGCTTGACGGTCTCCATCACACAAGGGGCCGACGAGATTGTGGGTGAGGCAAGGAACGTCGATAAGGTTGCCTGATATGACTCTCACTCGCTCCCGCCGAGGGCGAGAGAGGCGATAGTATCGAGGGTGTCATATTCTTGGTTATAGGCGGTGATAAGGTTTTGGAATCGACGTAGTTCATCTCCTTGCAGTCTGTCTGTGCTGGGGAGAGACAAGAGGAGGGGGTTGATATTGCCATGGTAGCGTTGGACTTCATAATGAAGATGGGGCCCTGTGGAGTAGCCTGTATTTCCCACATAGCCAATGACTTGCCCTTGCTTGACGTTTATTCCGGGTTCGATATCGATGGCAAAGCCGCTGAGATGGGCATAGAGTGTGCTGTAGGCAGCGTTATGTTTTATCTTAATGTAGTTGCCCGGATATTCCTTTGATGTTGCCTCGACGACGACGCCATCTCCAGCGGCGAAGACGGGCGTGCCGACAGGCGCTGCGAAATCGACACCTTTGTGAAGACGCGTATAGCCGACGATGGGATCTTTACGGATTCCGAAGGACGATGAGATATAGGCGCCGTTGAGCGGTGTGCGTGAGAGAGATTTCACGACACTCTCTCCTGACGTTTTGTAAAAGGGGAGAAACTCTCGAGACGAGTCGAATCGGTAGATGGCGATATTTTTTTCTTCTGTTTGTAGTTTTGCCGTCATCAATTGTGTTTCGATGATGCTGTTGGTGTCGCGGTCTCGTATGATGTCGTATGTCAGTTGAAAGTTGTTTCCTCTTTGTATTTCCCGTTGGAAATCGATATCGTAGCTGAGGGCGGCAATCGCTTCTTCGGTGACAGAAGCGGGAACATGTTCTTGGCGTAGGCTACGGACGAAGCTACGATAGATAGAGCCTTCGGCGCGATAGCGCGTGCGGGTTGTATGGGCGGTGCGTTTATAGGCTCGGTAGTCGCCATTGTTGAGCCTTGCCACGCCTACTCTTTGTTTTCCCTCGATGGTAAGTTCGACTCGGTGAGGATAGACGATGTCCCCAGCGGCATTAATGGCAAAGACGATATTGATGCTGCTTCCCGCCTTGAGTTTCTGTATGTGGAAGACGGGACGTAGACGCTTGATGATGAGGTCGGCTGTGGCGCTGTCGACATCGTTATGATGGAGAATCCCATAGAGGTTGTCGCCATAGCGGGTTGTGATAATGCGCATGCGAGCGTTAGAGCGTTTAATGGTGGAGAAACGTCCATCCTCCTCGCCTTCATACGCCGCATGGCGGGCGTTGAACAGCTGTCCCGCCTCATGGTGGCTATGGACAAGGGACGCGCGCGGAGGGAGCGATTCATAGGCATGGGACGGGAGAGGGAGAGGCGCATCTTGCCGTTGGAAGACCGAATAGACGGCAGCGATGACGGCTAAGACAACGAAAAGCCCCCGCTTTTTGATGAAGTGATCGCCCCAAGCCATGCGTGTCTCCCCGTTTGGTTGCCTATCGCGCGAGCACGCTACGTATGCGCGTTGTTTCCCACGTTGTTTTCCTTGCTCCCCATCCCATCGCCCGTTAGAGTAGCACAGAGGTCAGAGGCATGCAAGGGATAAATTCTTGCGAACAATGTGTCATAAGGCTAGCGGGGGCATAACCTATCAGGATAGAGGATGAACGATGCGTTATATGGTCGTACCATTATTGGGGCTTGTGTTAATGTCTTGTTCTTTGCGTCTTTTTGCGCCAGAGCATATCGAAGGCAAGCCATGGCACCATGTGGAGGGTGGCTTTCGCAATCTTCCCGACTCGCCGCAACGGGGGTCAACCTTTTGGCAGCGGGTCTCCTTTATCGTGCCGCGCCTTTTAGCGTCCCTCACATCGACGACACCAAAGGACACATGGACTCTTGCCCATGTCCCTTCGTCCCATGTGCTGTCGGCAGTGGACGTCAAGGAACAATTGAAGGCTGTGGAAGGAAAGGACAGCCTGACATGGATAGGGCATGCGACATTTCTTGTGCAGTTGGATGGCAAGCGCATTCTCACAGATCCTTTCTTTGCTGAGCGCGCCTCGCCTGTTTCATGGGCGGGTCCCAGACGCCTCATTCCGCCAGCCATTGCCCTTCATGGATTGCCGCCCATCGATATCATGGTTGTGTCCCACAATCACTACGACCATTTATGCGACTGGAGTATCACGCATATGGCGAACAAGGAGTCTATCACCGTTGTTGTTCCCCTAGAGATGGGGGATTTTTTTCGGGAGAGAGGGTATAAGGATGTCATCGAACTTGATTGGTGGGATGACGTGGAGGTGGATGGTATCACCGTCACCATGTTGCCGGCTGTGCATTGGTCGAGGCGTGGGCTGTTCGATGGCAACGAGATGTTATGGGCGTCTTTTGCTTTAGCGGGAAAGACTCATGTGGTGTATCATAGTGGCGATAGTGATAAACATCCCACATTGTTTCGCCAGATTGCTCAACGTATGGGCTCTTGCGACATTGGCATTATGGCGATAGGGGCTTATCTTCCTCGTGCCGTGATGCGTGGCTCTCACATGACGCCGCGCACAGCTGTGCAGATGGGACAAGAATTAGGGTGCAACGCTCTTGTTGGCCAACATTGGGGGACGATACGTCTGGGACAGGAGACACTCACCCAACCTGAAGACAATTTCTTCAAAGCCGCTGACGAGCTAGGACAAGCTGTGGTGGATATGGCCATAGGGAGGACGATTCCCCTCGACAGGCCGCCTGTGCGCCCCCTCAGGGAGAATTTTTAACCACATGCTGTAGTGCCTCGATGGTATGGGTTGCTTTCTCGAGACGTCTGGTGAGCTGTTCAATATCCTGTGGTGTGAGAGATGATGTCTCCATGAGCGCCTTTTTTTCATCAAGAATCATCAAGCCCGCCATGATAAGGAGCAGACTATCCTCAGCATGGGGAAATTGGCGGGCGAAGATGGCGACCTTGTCATTGAGAAGAGCGCCTAATTGGCGGACATGGTCTTCTTCGCCGTCGGTACATGCGATGGTATAATCGGCTTTGTTGATTGTGAGGATAATCTTACCCATCGAGGCGTGTGAGCAGTTGTTTGATGGCGTTGATGGCGTGGGTCAAGTGGAGGGATGCTTGTGTGTGGCGCTTGCATAATGTCTGGTAACGTCTCTTCCATGTCGTGTGGGCGTCGTCTTCTTCTTGTGTCTGTGCGGTGTTGTCGGGCGTTTGCTGTCTTGTGTCGGTGTGATGGTCTTTTGTTTTTCGTTGCTGTAGGATGGCGCGCGTCTCTTCGAGACGTTGTTCCAGAGCATCCATACGGGCAAAGAGCGTCTGTCGTTGGTCAAGAGTCATCGCATGGGGATGGAGAGAGGTTAAACAGAGGAGAACGTCAATTTTAAGCCCTATGGACATATATGGACATATACCATTCTCCTAATCAGCGTCGTCGGGCGGGGACTGGCAAGCCTTGGCTTCTTATTTTTCACTATACGGCACTTCCATCCTATGAGGAAGCCTTGTCTCGTCTGTGCGATGAGGAGGCATGCGTGAGCAGTCACTATCTGGTGGATAGGGATGGGCATGTGACGTCTCTTGTGGCGGAGGATGCTTGTGCCTATCATGCTGGTGAGAGTTGCTGGCATGGGGAGCGCGCCATCAACGATGTCTCTATCGGCATTGAGTTGGTGAATATGGGCTATCGTGATGGCTATCCTTCTTATCCCTCAAGGCAGATAGAGACGCTCTGTCGTCTCTCACAAGGTATTATGAAGCGTTGGCGTATCATGCCATGCCATTGTGTGGGGCATAGTGATGTGGCGCCCATGCGCAAAGATGACCCGGGGCATCGTTTCCCATGGCGTTTTCTTGCGGAGAGAGGCATCGGCGTTGTCCCGTCACAACGGGAGGAACGCCATGCGCGAGAGGGACGTGGTATCCCTCTCGACATGGCACAACGTCAGAGGACAGAAAATGTCCTACGACATGTTGGTTATGCTGTCGATCTCTATGACATGTCGTCTGTGGTGACGGCCTTTCAACGGCATTTTCGCGCTCAATGCGTGGACGGTCTTTTGGACCGAGAATGTGCCATGTTGGCAGAGAGCTTGGCATCAACATCTTTGCCGCCACCATAATCTTTATCTTTTCCATCTTTACCTTTTTTGGGCAAAAAACATGTCCAGCATGGTTTGACAGCGTCTCTCTTCGATACCGCCGTATATTTCTAGCCTGTTGTTTGGATAGGAGAGATAGGCGTTGGCGCGTTCGGGATGGCGCGTATCATAAGCGCCAAAATAGAGACGTTGCAGACGGGCAAAGCATATGGCGGTAAAGCACATAGGGCATGGCGCTAAGGTGACGAACATAGAGCATTGATAGAGGTATCGGCTTTGTCGGGTGCGACATGCATGCTGAATGGCGAGCATTTCACAATGGGCTGTGGGGTCATGGCATTGGCGGTTGCGGTTATGACATTGGGCGATGGGCGTCCCGTTCTTATCAAGGATGACACATCCTATGGGGACTTCCCCTTGTTGGTTGGCGATGGCGGCTTGCGTCAAGGCAAGATCCATGGCGGCATAGATTGAGAGAGGTTTCTCGTTCGTCATAGGGCGACTATCCATGACGTGATAAAAGGGATATGATGGTGGGGCATTCTCTATCGTTTTGTGGTTTTGCTGGCGATGAAAGAAAAAAGGACAAAGCAACCGCTCATTGGCGTCACGATGGATGGTGAGACGACACCATCACCGCCCACCAAGCCATTTTACATGGTGCGCCATAATTATTGCGCATGTCTTGCGGAATGTGGCGCTGTTCCTGTCATGATGCCTTATGGGATGGCGCATGTACAGGCGTATGCGTCCCTGTTGGATGGCCTTTTGGTGACGGGTGGCGATTTTGACATTGAGCCCACACTTTATACGACATCTTGTCGCCATCCTAGCGTGCAGACCCATCCCCTACGCACACGATTCGAATATGCCCTTGTTCGTGCCATGAGAGAACGTTCGAAGTCTGTTTTTGGTATCTGTGGCGGCATGCAATTGCTCAATGTTGTCGGTGGTGGCACACTTATACAGCATATTCCCGATGCTGTGGAGACAGCGATTGCCCATGAGCAACCCAATCCTCGGGACGAAGTAGGACATCGGGTTTTTCTCGAGTCACAGAGTGTTTTACGCACGTGGGTTGGCAAGGACAGGATGGACGTGAATTCGGCACATCATCAGGCGGTAGAGCATGTCGCCCCCGGCATGTGTATCAGTGCCAGAGCGGATGACGGCATCATCGAAGCTATCGAGGACGAGGATAGGCAGAAGCGAGGTTTTTGTTTTGCTGTGCAGTGGCATCCCGAATATCGGGTGGATGATAAGGACATGCTCTTGTTTAAGGAATTTGTCGCGCATGTATCATCCTATGCCCCATATGCCCCATATACCCCACGGCGTTGAGGGGGACAAGCCCATGCGTCTTGCTCACATGATTGCCCAAAGAGGGTTATGTTCCCGTAGATTGGCGGAGCAATGGATTATAGAGGGACGCGTTCTCTTTCGTGGTAAGCCTATCACCGACGTCGCCTTCCAACCGCCATCCGATGCGGATATTATCGTCAATGGCATGCCTCTGCCAGAGCCTATGCCCATGCGTCTTTTTGCCTGTTACAAGCCACAGCGTGTCCTCACAACGACCCGTGACCCACAAGGGAGGCGTTGCCTTTTTGACATGCTCGCTCCCCATTATGGGCGTCTGGGCGTGCGGCGCCTGATGGCGGTGGGACGTTTGGATTATATGTCTGAGGGACTCTTATTGCTGACGAATGATGGGCGCTTGGCGCGTTTCTTGGAACACCCAACCCATGGGCTTGTGCGTCACTATCTTGTGTGCGTACGTGGTCGTCTGTTAGAGCGGGCGTCCCGTGCGATGAGGAAAGGGGCTATGGTGCAAGGCTTTCATTATCGTCCTATCTTCGTTGAGCCTTGTCGTTCTGTCTCGTCCCTTCTTCCGCCTTATGTCGTGATGGGACGCCAACGTGAAGGGACGCAATGGCTCTCGGCGCGCCTCAGTGAGGGGAAAAATCGAGAACTACGTAACGTCCTTGCCCATTGGCATATGCCTGTTGTGCGTTTGATTCGCGTGGCGTTTGGTGGTGTGTCTCTGCCTAAGAAGAAGATGCCTGTCTTGTGGGAAATTCCCCAAGCTGTCTGGCACCACATGACATCGCCCGTGGACGTCTGTGGGAGTCAGTGAGGCATGAAGCAACGGCTGCTCAGAGGGACGTATCGGGGGCGTGTCATCGATAGTTTATCCCAGAAGGTGACACGCTCGATGACCATGCGTGGACGCAAGACCTTGTTGGACCTGCTGTTTCATAGCGCTGTGGGACGTTCCCATGCGTCATGCTGGCATGAGTGTGTTGTCCTCGATGGTTTTTGTGGCAGTGGGGCGTTGGGGATTGAGTCTCTCTCTATGGGATGTCTTTCTGTGTCTTTTATCGACCTTGATTCTGTGGCGCTGATGACGACACGCAACAACATTGCGTCTTTACGTCTCGACTCCCGTGCGCGGTGTCTCTGTCATGATATGACGTCTTTACCTCGTCGTTGGCGTGCCTATCCATCCCACCATGTGTTTTTTCTCACGCCTCCGTGGCATGGGGACATGGCGTATGATGCTTTATGCTGTCTTGATACGGGGCGATGGCTTCACCGCCATGCGTTAGGCATGGTCGAGACGGCGCGTCAGGAGGATGATGTCTCTGTCCCTTCCGCGTACCATGTGGTGCGGCGGCATGCATGTGGCGACCATGTGTTCACCTTTATGCGTTATTGTGGTATAGAGTCGTGAGAGGGGATGACGACCATGCGTTTGGAGGCCATGATGGGAAAATCGGGACATTGTTCTTCGGGGGTGAGTGACTCTCTTTGTGACAGGATTTTTTTTGCGTCTGGGGACGTGACGCGTGATGCCTTGCAGGGATATGCCCAAGAGGGATTGTGTCGTGCGGATGATGGCGATATTTTTTTAGAGCATCACATCTCTGAACGTTTCGTGTGGGAGAATGGGCGTCTCAAGGATGGTTCGTATGATACGAAGCGTGGTTTTGGCATGCGCGGTTTGATAGGTGAGGCATCAGCCCTTGCCTATAGTAGTGTCATTGACGATGCGTCTTTTCAACAGGCGTCTTCTTCTGTGGCGTCAGCCTTAGGGCGTTCTCAGCGTGTTGCTGGTGCGGTGTCGTCAGAGTCTTCCTCACGAGGCATGGAGGGGGCTCTTATGTCGCCTTTGTATGCTTCTATTAATCCTCTTGATGGGTATTCCTTCGAGGAGAAGTTGGCGCTCTTGCAGAAGGTAGAGGCATATGTGCGAGAGCGCGCGCCTCATGCCGTCCATGTCCTTGTCATGCTCACGGGCTCTTTCCAAGCGGTAGAGATTGTGCGTCTGTCAGAGGGGCGTTGTTGCGATGTGCGTCCTTTGGTGCGTATGAATGTGCAAGTCGGTTTGCGTCAAGGGCGTCATGTGGAGACGGGCGTCTATGGGATGGGCGGACGCATGGGGTATGACGATTTTTTCAAAGAAGCGTCGTGGCATGTGGCTGCCGACGAGGCCATACGCCATGCCCACGTTCTGTTCGATGCCAAGCCAGCGCCCGTTGGCGAGATGGATGTCGTGCTAGCGTCTGGCTGGCCTGGTATCCTCCTCCATGAGGCCATAGGCCATGGGCTAGAGGGGGATTTTAACCGAAAAAAGACAGCCGCATTCTCTGAGTTGATGGGACAGCCCATTGCGTCTCGAGGGGTGACTGTGGTCGATGATGGCACATGTCCCCATAGACGTGGCTCTTTACGCTATGATGATGAAGGCACGCCCAGTCAGTGTACGACTCTCATAGAGGATGGCATTCTTGTCAATTACATGCATGACAGGCTCAATGGTCGTTTGATGGGCACATCATCCACAGGGAATGGACGGCGCGAAAGTTACGCCCACAACGTGATGCCGCGCATGACGAACACCTATATGCTCAACGGCCATTATCCTCAGGCTGAGATGATCGAGTCGGTGGCGCATGGGATTTATGCGGTGAATTTCAGTGGCGGACAAGTGGATATTACATCGGGTAAGTTTGTCTTTTCCACGTCAGAGGCCTATCATATCGAGAAGGGTAAGATCACCTCACCCGTGAAAGGCGCGACGCTCATCGGCAATGGGCCTGATGCCTTAACACGTATTACGATGGTGGGTGATGATTTGGCCCTCGATAAGGGGATAGGCACATGTGGCAAGGAAGGGCAGAGGGTGCCTGTAGGCGTCGGACAGCCGTCCTTACGAATCGCCAACATCACCGTGGGGGGAGAAGGGGCGGCATAGACATTCAAGGGACATCGAGACGTGGCAAAGAAACAGAAACATCATGACAAGCGCGCCATAGATGGTTGGCAACAAGGCGATAGGCAACGTTGGCATGACAAGGCAGAGAAAGAGCTACGTGGTCGTTCCATCGATGATATGGCGTGGCACACGGCAGATGGTTTCACGCTCAAGCCTCTTTACGACAAGGATGATGTGCGTGATATTCCCTATCTTGGCAGTTTTCCGGGTTTCCCGCCTTTTTTGCGCGGCCCTCGGGCAACGATGTATCCCAACAAGCCATGGACGATTCGCCAATATGCGGGCTTTTCTACGGCAGAGGAGTCGAACGCCTTTTATCGCCATAACTTGAAACAAGGCGTCACTGGTCTGTCTGTTGCTTTTGATTTAGCGACCCATCGTGGCTATGATTCCGACCATGCGCGGGTTGTGGCTGATGTGGGTAAAGCGGGTGTTGCCATTGACTCTGTGGAAGATATGAAGCGTCTTTTTGACGGCATTCCCTTAGACAAAATGAGCGTCTCTATGACGATGAATGGCGCTGTTTTGCCTGTTTTAGCCTCTTTTGTCGTTGCCGCTGAGGAGCAAGGTGTGAAACAAGAGGCTCTCTCAGGGACCATTCAAAATGATATTTTGAAAGAATTCATGGTGCGTAATACGTTTATTTTTCCTCCAGCGCCGAGCATGCGTATTGTTGCCGATGTCATCGACTATACGGCAAAACGCATGCCGCGTTTTAATTCCATCTCTATATCGGGTTACCATATGCAAGAGGCAGGGGCGACTCCCTTGCAGGAGCTCGCCTATACCCTTGCTGATGGTTTGGAATATGTGCGCTGTGCGGTGAAGCGTGGTTTAGATGTTGATTCATTCGCCCCGCGTCTTTCTTTTTTCTTTGCCATTGGCATGAATTTTTTCATGGAGGTGGCTAAGTTGCGTGCGGCTCGTGTGTTGTGGGCGGAACTCATGGGGCAATTTGCGCCAAAGGACGAGCGTAGTCTCACATTACGCACCCATTGCCAGACGTCAGGCGTGTCTTTAACAGAGCAAGACCCCTACAATAATGTGGTGCGCACGACCATCGAGGCTATGGCGGCTGTGTTAGGAGGGACGCAATCATTGCACACGAATTCTTTTGATGAGGCGCTCTCTCTTCCCACGGCCTTCTCGTCTCGTATTGCTCGCAACACCCAATTGATTATGCAGGAGGAGGCAGGCATGGCGCGTGTCATCGACCCCTTTGGGGGTTCATATTTCATGGAGAGCACGACCCATACTCTTGTGCAGAAGGCGCGTCTTCTCATCGAGGAGGTAGAGGACATAGGAGGCATGACGAAGGCTGTCGAGCAGGGACTTCCTAAAAGACGTATCGAGGAATCCTCAGCGCGCCGACAAGCGCGAGTCGACCAAGGCAAAGAGGTTATTGTCGGTGTCAATAAATATCAGTGTGATGATGAAGGCGTTATCGATATACGGGATATCGATAATCATAAAGTCTTAGCGCTACAAAAGGCGCAGCTAGACAATTTACGTAAAACCCGCGATGCGTCACAAGTGCAACGAGCGCTGGACGCGTTGCGTCTGGCGGCGTCGTCTCAGGAGACGACTTTTGCCACGAATTTGCTTGCTCTCACCATCGAGGCGATGCGTTGTCGGGCGACGGTGGGTGAGGTGACACACGTCCTCGAGGGCGTCTATCAACGCTATCAGCCACATCACCGCACGATACAGGGTGTGTATGCGTCTTCTCGTCATGGCGACAAGGAATTCGATGCCTTGCGCGAGAAATTGCAACATTTTGCCCATAAGCAAGGGCGTCCGCCTCGTCTCTTTGTCGTCAAAATGGGGCAGGACGGCCATGATAGGGGAGCGCATCTCATTGCGACCGCCTTTGCCGATATGGGATTCGATGTGGATATAGGCGCTCTCTTTCAGACGCCTCAAGAAGTCTGTCGCCAAGCCATCGATAATGATTCTCAAATTATTGGTGTCTCTAGCTTGGCCGCAGGACACAAAACATTAGTGCCCATGCTCATAGAGGAGTTGAAGAAACACAAGGCGGATGATATTATTGTTGTCTGTGGAGGCATTATTCCCCCTCAGGATTATGCGTTCCTTTATGATGTCGGTGTAGCAGAAATTTTTGGACCGGGCACCAATGTTGCAGACGCCGCCAGTAAGATTATCGATGTCTTGGACAAGCAAAGCACAAAGTTGAATCTCAACGCATAAGGAGGATTGTGAGATGGCAAAGGAAAAAGAGCATAACGTTACGTCAGAATCAGTCTATAAGGCGCGTCGGCGTTTTATTGCCGCATCGGCAGTCGTATCGGGCGGGTTGTTCCTTGCGGGACGTTATGGGGTGACACCCGCACCACAACAAGGAGACGGGGGCGAGGGTATGATGGATGGAGGGGCTGGACAACAAGCGTATTCTGTAGATGTAGACGTAGACAAGGGACAAGGACAACAGGGGACAGGAGAGGTTCGTCATGAGACGGGGCATGGTCATGGGTCAGCCTTACGGGAGAACCTGCAACGCCATAAGAAGAGCGCGCGCTACATCGAGAGCGCGCGCGACAAGGTAACGCCTTTGGACATCGCCATCAATTACAACAACTTTTATGAATTTGGGACGGACAAGACAGATCCTGCGCGCCATGCCCATCAGATGACACTCGAGCCATGGGCTGTGCAGATCGATGGGCTGTGTCATCACCCAGGCACCTATAGTCTTGATGATATTGTCCGTCCCCATGCCTTAGAGGAGCGTATTTATCGTCTCAGATGTGTGGAGGCCTGGTCTATGGTGATTCCATGGATTGGTTTCGAGATGAACCAGCTCATTAAACGGGTAGAGCCAATGGCGTCGGCGCGCTATGTGGCCATGCAAACGCTCTATCGTCCTGAGGAAATGCCTCAGCAGAGGAGTCTGTTTAGTGTCATCGAGTATCCCTATGTGGAAGGGTTGCGTTTGGATGAAGCCATGCATCCCCTCACCTTTGTCACCGTTGGCATGTATGGGCGGCGGCTTTATCCACAGAATGGTGCGCCCATCAAGGTTGTCGTGCCATGGAAATATGGTTTTAAGAGCCCAAAATCGATTGTTCGTATCACATTCACGGAAGACCAGCCTGCGACGACGTGGAATAAGCAATCGGCTCGGGAATATGGCTTTTACAGCAATGTCAATCCGCAACGTAGCCATCCGCGGTGGTCTCAGAGTTCTGAACGTCGTTTTACTGACGCCAGTGGCTTGTTCAATACGAAGCGTATCGAGACATTGATGTTCAACGGCTATGGCGAGGAGGTTGCCAGTCTCTACACAGGCATGGACCTCATAGGCCGTTACTATTAATCTCAGAACGATTAATCTCAGAGGAGGAAAAGACGATGGCGGCACGAGCAAAGGGCTTTTTATGGCATGGCGTTTTTTGGGGCTGTAGCATGCCAGCGGTGATTCTGTTGATGAATATCTTCACGGGGAATCTAGGGGCTGACCCGGCAAAGACATTGTCGTTAGAGACAGGGATTTGGGCATTAAATTTTCTCTTATTATGCCTCTGTATGAGTCCTTTTTCGAAATACTTGCGTATGCCGCGTCTTGTGAGCTATCGACGCCAATTGGGCTTATGGTGCTACTTTTACGTCTGTTTGCATGTGTTGGTGTTTGTGAGTCTTCTCATCGAATTTAACATCGCCAATCTTGGCAAGGAACTGGCGGAACGTCCTTATATTCTTGTGGGTTTTATGGGATGGGTGGGGTTGAGTATCATGGCGGTCACCAGCTTGCCGCGTTTGATACGTTGGATGGGCGCAAAAAATTGGCGTCGCCTCCATAAAATCGTGTTTGCCGTTGTCGTGTTTGCGTGTGTGCATTATCTGTGGCTTTCTCGTAGTGATATTTTCTCTGCTCTCCTCTATTCTCTCTTGTTCTTGGGGTTGATAGGGATGCGTCTTTACTATTTTTATGGTGGGCGGCGCCTCGTGTCATAAGCCTCTTGTGGGCGGTAAGATACTATTTGCTTTTTCTCGCATAAATCTTTAAGACATGGATGGTGGGGGAGGATGGGGGGCATGCCGTGTTATGCCATGTTTTGATACAGAATCTTAAGAGAGGAGAAGACTGATGCCACGTAAAAGTTATGGACGTCGCCACATGTTTATTCCCGGTCCGACGCATATTCCCGATGATGTGCTCAATGCTGTGCATATTGCCACAGAAGACCAGCGGAGTCCTGACCTCCCTGCGTTGACGATTCCTCTTTACGAGAAGGTCAAGAAGATTTTTAAGATGAAGGAAGGCAATGTGTTTATCTACCCTGGTTCAGGGACAGGGGCGTGGGAGTCATGTATCACGAACACGTTGTCTGAGGGTGATAAGGTGTTGATTTATCGTTTTGGCACATTTTCCATGTTGTGGGCGGATATGTTGTCTCGTTTGGGCTTGGATGTTCATGTCAAGGATAGGACGTGGGGGACGGGGACGCCGCCAGATGATGTCTATGAAGAGCTCTCTGCTGACAAGGCGCATGCCTATAAGGTCGTGTGTGTGACGCACAATGAGACGGCGACGGGTGTGACGAGTGATGTGGCGTCTGTGCGTCAGGCGATGGAGAGGGCGCGACACCCTGCGTTGCTTTTTGTGGATGGCGTCAGTTCCATTGCGAGCATTGATTTTCGCATGGATGAATGGGGTGTCGATTGTGCCATTTCTGGCTCGCAGAAAGGTTTTATGTTGCCGGCTGGCATGGCGATCATGGCGGTGAGCCCGAAGGCTTTAGAGGCGCACAAACACGCCACATTGAAGCGTTGCTATTTCTCTTGGGAGGATATGCTCAAGACAAACAAGGATGGCTATTATCCTTATACGCCTCAGATTCCCATGTTGCGCGCCTTAGGCGTTGCTGTGGATATGCTGTTGGACGAGGGTCTAGAGAATGTCTTTGCGCGTCATAGGCGTATTGCCGAGGGCGTGAGGCGCGCTGTCAAGGAAGGGTGGGGTTTGCGTCTTTGCGCTCAGGACGAGACGTGGGAGTCCGACACGGTGAGTGCTATCTGTGTTCCTGATGGCAAGGATGCGCGCAAGGTCATCGATGCGGCCTATCGAAAATACCATATGTCTTTAGGGGCGGGCTTGCACGAGGTGGCGGGAAAAGTCTTCCGTATCGGGCATTTAGGCGACTTGAACGAGTTGCAAGCCGCAGCAGCTTTGGCGGGATGTGAAATGGCGTTGCGCGACAGCGGTATCGATGTCAAGCCCGGCAGTGCGTTGGCTGTTGCTGGTGAATACTGGCGTAAGAGCCTTGATGGGTGAGGATGTGAGAGAATTCGTGACATCTGGCAGAGGTTAAAGGGATGGCGACAAAGCCTGTAGTCATTGTGACCCGTCGTTGGCCGGCGTTGGTGGAGGAGAAGCTGAGAGACGCCTTTGACGCGACTTTCAACCATGACGATGTGCCTATGACGAAGGAGGCGTTGATGAAGGCGATGGGTGAAGCCGATGCGCTTCTACCCACGGTGACGGATAGCATCGACAAAGATGTTATCGGTGTGCCTCATAGGCGTGTGCGCATTATTGGTAATTTTGGCGTTGGCTTTAACAATATCGATATTGAGGCGGCAAAATCTGCCAAGATTGTCGTGACGAACACACCAGAGGTGCTAACGGATTGCACGGCCGATATTGCGATGATTTTGCTGTTAGCGGTGGCACGGCGTATCGGTGAGGGAGAGCGTCATCTCAGGACGGGGGCATGGACGGGGTGGCGTCCGACCCATATGATGGGGAAGAGGGTGAGCGGTAAGACATTGGGTTTAATTGGATATGGGCGTATCGCTCAAGCTGTGGCGCGGCGGGCGCATTTAGGCTTTGGCATGCCGATCCTCTATTATGACCCCTATGTGCGAAAGGACACATTGGCGGCGGATGTCCATGCGACATCGTGTGACAAGCTCGATGATGTGTTACGTCAAGCCGACTATGTCTCTCTTCATTGTCCTTCGACAGCTGAGACGCGTCACCTTATCAATGCGTCATCTTTTGCGAAGATGAAACCTACGGCATTTTTGATTAATACAGCGCGTGGCGACATTGTCGATGAGGCGGCTTTGGTACAAGCGTTACGTGAACAGATTATTTTTGGGGCGGGATTGGATGTGTATGAACGTGAACCGAAAGTTCATAGCGACCTTATGAAGATGGAGAATGTCGTTTTACTTCCTCACTTAGGGAGCGCCTCGACCGAGACACGCCAAGCCATGGGCATGCGTGTCCTTGCCAATGTCGATGCCTTTTTTAAGGGACAAGAGCCAGCGGACAGGGTGGCATAGCAGGATTGTGCGGGAAGCGCGCGGGATGGAGCGGACGCCCCTCAGAGAACAGGCAAAGGAATGCTTTCATGCGGCGGTGGCGGCGGCAGACCCGTATCGGTGTGTTGCCTCTCATGTCCACATCGGTGAGGATGGTGGCCTTGTCATCGGTGCGAAGAAGGGTGAGAAAGGGCATGACATCCACAAATTGCGTATCTATGCCGTTGGCAAGGCGTCTCTCTTGATGATGAAGGCGGCGTTGGATGTCATTCCCACGGCGCTACGTGTGGGACGTGCCATCGCGATCACGACTCAGGAGAATATGGCGCTCTTTTCCGTTCATCATCCCCGTTGGGCTGACGACTATGGCGTGTCTGTCTATGTGGGTGGACATCCCGTGCCTACTCAGGAGGGCATGGCGGCGGCGCAAGCCCTCTATGAAGATGCGCAACAGGGACAAGAGGGAGAGGTCGTGCTGTTCTTAGTGAGTGGCGGCGGGTCAGCCCTTGTGCCTCTTCCTGTGGAAGGGGTGTCCCTTGAGGATAAGATGGCGACAACGAATGCGCTCCTCAAGAGTGGTGCGACAATCCATGAGGTGAATGTCGTGCGTAAACATCTCTCTCGCCTTAAGGGAGGATGGTTGGCGCGTCACATCTATCCCGCCCGTAGCCATGCGCTTATTTTATCTGATGTGGTTGGTGATGATGTATCCTCTATTGCCAGCGGTATGACTGTGCCAGACCCTAGTTCTTTTCGAGAGAGCCTTCAGATACTAGAAAAATATGCCCTCACGGCAGACATTCCCGCCAGTGTCACGTATCACCTTCAGCAAGGCGTCTTGGGAAAGCGTCCAGAGACATTGAAGGACGATGACGTGATAGCGCGCCACAGCACAGCCACATTGATAGGCTCGAATCGCATGAGTGTCCATGCGGCTCTTGCCCATGCGTCGTCGTTGGGTTTTGACGCAACCTTGTGGCGTGTTGATGTGTCTGGTGAGGCGCGTCTTGTGGCGCAACAATGTGTTGATGCGCTGATGCGTGACGGTCAGCAGAAGGGGTGGGAGAAAAAGCGGGCGTGGGTTTTTGGCGGCGAGACGACGGTGCGTGTTCGTGGGTCGGGGCTTGGCGGTCGTAATCAAGAATTGGGGGTTGCCTTTGCTGAGGCGTGTGCGCGTCATGGCGTGAGGGGGCGGTGGGCATTTTTATCGGGGGGGACGGATGGACGTGATGGGCCGACTGATGTGGCGGGTGCTCTCATTGACGAGACGAGCTATGACAGGTGGCAACAGGCTGGCGATAACCCACGATGTTTCTTGGATAACAATGATACATATACCCTCCTGACGGCACACCATGATGCTTTAGCGTGGCATGCGACGGGGACAAACGTGGCTGATGTGCAGATATTCCTGTGGCAGGCTTAGGGTGGTGTGTAGAGAGCGATCGCTTCGAAGGGAATATGGACAAGGGTCTCCCCTTTCCCATCGGCAATGAAGCGTAGCTCGACTTGCGTGACGACACCGCATGCCCTGATGACCCATAGTTCTTTCCACGAGTTAACGGACTCCTCAATGATGGCCTGTTCGGCTTCCAAATAGGTTTCCACTTGCCTTGAGACGGCTTCGCTCACCGTTTCCTCTATGACAATGTCTGTGTCCTGTTGTTCTTGTGCGTCAAGCACGCCTGCCTGCGTGTCGTCATCGCCTTGCTGTGCTTGTTCCTCTTGAGAGGGCGTTTGTGTGTTGTTATCATGATTGTCTGTGTCGTCTTCTGTTTGTTCTGTTGATGTGTCTTCTTCATCACCGCCAAAGCCAAAAAAGCGTAAGAAAGGTGATGCCTCTTCGGCGACCAGGGGCTCGTCGCTGATAACAGTTTGCAAGACTTGATACTCGTGGCATTTTTGGCGTCTCCTTTTGTTTTTCTGTTGCATGTGCTTTTCAGCGAAATTGATGGCGCCACCGCCAGCCGTGAGAATCGCATGGCGTAAGAGCGAGCCAGTGGCGAGGGTATCGCCGGGTGGCGTGCGGTCGAGGAGGCCTTGTGTGCATGCGTGGGCGAGGACCATGCAGGACAAGAGGAGAATAACGTGCTTGAACATGGCTGATGATGTTGTCCGTAGGGGTGGCTTCATGACTCTCATATGTTATGGCGTTCGTCAAGGGATGTGAGGGGGTGGGATGTCTTTCCTATCCTGTGGAGTCCATAATAAAGGGCGAGTGTGAGGGGAACAATACTATTGAGGATTAAGATTGTTTGGATCGTGGCGCTGAGGTGAAGAAGGGTGAGGGCGCAGAGTGCTGAACCGATAATGAGGCATGCGTTGACGATATTATTGGTGGCAATACAGCGCGAGAGGATGGCGGGAGGACTCGTTTTCTGTAGGGCGGTATAGAGTGGGACGGAGTAAAGGCCGCCAGCCCATGCTGATGTGAACAGGGCGCTGACAAGGACAGCCGTGTGGATGGCGGTGGGCATGGAAGAGGCAAGGGACGAGAAGACAAGGGACGCCCCCCCCATGATGGCGCATGAGGCGATAAGCACATGGGGTAGGCGGAAACGTTTGAGGAGAGGAGGCGCTGAGAACGCCCCACACGTAATGCCTGCCGTCAGGACAGCGAGGAACATGGTGGCGAGGCTTTCATCGCCAGCGAGATGATGTTTTGTGAAGAGAGGCAGCTGTGAGAGCAACATGGCGCCGAAGAACCAAAACCATGAGATCGCCATAATGAGTGAGAGGAGAGGAGGATGGCGGGCAATGAGTCGATATGTCTCTCGCCAAGACAGGTCTTGCCTATAAGGTGAGGCATGAGGCATGCCATGCTGTATGGCGTGTGTTTGTAGGGGAATAAACATGGACGCCAGCCAGCCTATGAGAGCGCAAGAGATGACGGTGCTACTGATAAGAAAAGTGCTATGGGGAAAGAGGGACAGGACGCCTCCCCCGACACTGCCTATGAGGATAGCGATAAAGGTGGATGATTCGATACAGGCATTGCCAAGGAGCAATTCCCGTCCCTTCAGGTGAAGGGGAAGAAGAGCATATTTTATGGGGCCAAAGAATGTCGATTGGCTTCCCATGAGAAAGACACAGAAGAGGAGAAGGGCTGTATTCTGCCAATAAAAGGCGAGACTCGTGATGGAGACGATGACAATCTCTAGCCCTTTGATGGCGCGTGCCATGCGCGCTTTATCGTACGTATCGGCAAGACTTCCCGCCTTGTGGGAGAAGAGAAGGAAGGGAAGAACGAGGAACGCTGTGGCGAGTTGGATGGTATGGGCGGGAGAAAGCCATGGGTCGTTGTTGTGCCATTGATAGACAACGAGAAAAGACAAGCCACTTTTGAGGAGATTATCATTGAACGCGCCGAAAAATTGGCATATGAAGAGAGGCAGAAAGCGACGCTGGACGTAAAAGGGCATGGGCGACAAAAAGGGAACAAAGGACGGATGTGACTGAAGGAGGGTTCTATGGATGTCGTGTTCTATAGCACATGAGTGAGAGGAGAGGGGGATAAGGAATAGGGGAAAAAGGATTTTGTGAACATGTCTGGACTATGCTATAGAGTGTTTGGGGGTATGACGTGTGATGGGGCGGTAGGCGTGTCTATGGTTGTGAGAGAGGATGGTCATTGATGTTGTATGAGAGCATTTTTATTCTTCGTCAAGATTTGACGACGCGGGCTGTGGAGGATGTGGTGAAAAAATATGTGAAGGTGCTGACGAAGAAGGGGGCAAAAATCAAGAATCAGGAGTCGTGGGGGCTTGTTCCCCTTGCCTATCCTATGCGTAAGAACAAGAGCGGGCATTTCCACCTCTTTCATATTGAGGGTGAGCCTCGTGCCGTGCAAGAGATGGAGAAGGCGATGCGTCTCGATGAGGACATTATACGTTGCCTGACATTGTCTGTCAAAAAGCACATTACGCTTCCTTCACCTATGAAGGCGTTTCTCGATGCGCAATCACATCGGGAGAGAGAGCGTGAGAGGGAGGCATCATAATGGCGGTATCACCCCATAGTAAGAAGGTGGCGTCGATGTCTTTTGCTTGTCACGAGACGGCGGCCGTTGATGTGAGGATGTTGAAGCTCTTTTTGTCGGAGAGGGGAAGGATTATGCCGGCGTCTGTGACGTCGTTATCGCGCAAGAATCAGCGCGCGCTTGTCAAGGCGGTGAAGAGGGCGCGTTTTCTGGGTCTTCTGCCTTATGTGGCGGAGTGAGTCGAGACATGAAGGTGATTTTATTAGAACCTATGGCGCGCTTGGGGGCGATAGGCGAGCATGTCGAGGTGAAACGCGGGTATGCGCTCAATTTTCTTCTCCCACAAAAGAAGGCACTGCGCGCCAATAAGGAGACGATCGCCTATTTCGAGGCGCGCAAGGAGGAGATGCGCAAACGCAACGACAAGGTTAAAGATGAGGCGCGACAGCTGGCCGAGCATATTGGCAACGTGACACTTCCCATAATCTGTAAGGCCAGTGAGAGCGGTCACCTGTATGGCTCTGTCTCTGTGCGTGATGTTCTCACAGCTTTAAAAGAGCAAAAGAATGTGTCCTTGACGGGCTCACATGTCCTGTTGCGTTCGAAGATAAAGGATCTTGGCATGCACCCATGTCGCCTGATGTTACATCCTGATGTGTGGGTTGACATAACGCTCAATGTGGCGCGTTCGATGGATGCGGCGACGTTACAAGAGAAGAAGGCGCGAGACTCCACAGCGCAAAAGGGGCATAAAAAAACGGCAAAGACGAGAGACGCGACGCCTGTTTCATCGTCAAAGACAGGCGAGCAAGGCAAGGAGAGGCGTTCTGCTTCGACAGCCCCACAAGGGCGGGCGTCCCTGCATGGCGCTACAGACATCCCACAAGAAGACAAGGAAAAGGACGCTCCCACCGAACGCGACCATGGATAAGAGGACATCGTGTTGATCGGTGTCGCTTTGGTAGTGGGCTGGGCGTTGCTGTTATGGGGTGGGGAGTGGCTAGTGCGCGGCGGCGTCCTCTTGGGACGTATATTGGGATGGTCGACTTTTGTCATGGGCGTGTTTGTCATTAGTTTTGGCACATCTGCTCCTGAATTTTTTGCCACGCTCCATGCGCATATGCATGATGCCTCCGCCCTCGCTTTAGGCAATGTGGTGGGAAGTAATATCGCCAACGTGGGTCTTATTTTGGGATGTGGGCTTCTCATGTCGACATCCGCCTTTTCTTTGCGTCATCACGCCTTGGTTCAGCAGAGCGCTGTTCTAGGGGTGGCAACCCTTCTCCTTGTGCCGATGGTGATATGGTTAGGCATAGGGTGGGTGACAGGGGCGATGATGTTGGCGACGATGGCATGGTATCTCTGGTCTCTTATGTCTGAGCGCCCTTCCCATGCGTCCCATCTTTCTCACACGTCTCACACTTCTTCTGGGGGGCATGTCCTTGATGATACGCGGCCATGCCAGCCTGACACTAGCGATGGCGCGCCTTCTCTGGTACGAGCGAGTCTCTTGAGCATGGTAGGTATTGTGAGCCTTGCCCTTGGTGCGGAATTGCTGGTCTATGGGGCGGTGGAAATTGCTCTGGTCTTCGGTTTGTCTCAAGCCTTTATCGGACTCACGCTCCTCGCCTTAGGGACATCGCTTCCTGAACTCTTTGCCACCATCGCCGCGCTCAAGCACAAGGCTGGTGACGCTCCCCATGACGCGCATGCCATGATTATCGGCAACGTTATGGGGAGTTGTTTTTTTAATCTCTTAGGCATTTTAGGGATTGCTTCCATGCTGTCGTCCTTTCCACCCGAACCACGTATGTCCTTTGATAGCGTGATGTTGACGATGATCATGGCGCTATGGCTCTGGCGGGTCATGAGGGGGGGCATGATGCACCGCCCGTTTGGTGTGACATTGCTGTGCTGTTATGGCCTGTGGCTTGCGATGAGAAGTTTTTTATCCACAGATCTATCCTCTTCTTTTTTTCCCTTTATGCCTTGATATTGTGTGGACGTTGTGTCCTTGTCCACGTTCTTCTTGAGGGGGTTATCCACAGATTGCAAGGGATGGTGTGCGTTTTCGCCTTAGGCAAAGGCGTGTCTTCATGCTACATAGTCTATAAGGAAGGGGGGGAGACGTGATAAGGTATAGCAAGGAGGATGGGGATGGATAAAACATCGGCTAAGATTTTAGAGACAGCGTCCGTTGGCGGTGAGCAATTCACATGGCCGCACAATTATGATATAGAGCGCGCGCTCTTAGGGACGTTGCTGGTGAATAATGCTGCTTATGAGCGTGTTGGCGATGACCTCAGAGGTTTTCATTTTGCTGATGGCGAGACGGGTCTTCACGGGTCGGTCTATGATGTCCTTGCTCGTCTTATCGGTGAGGAACAGCGTGCGGTTGATGTGACATTATTACAGCACCATCTTCCTATGGAGAGGTTGTTTGCTGATGGGCGTGGCGATGCCTATCTTGTGGATTTGGTGGAGTCTGCTGTCTTGACGGCCAATGTGAGTCATTATGGGGATGTGATTCTCGACTTGTATCAGCGTCGTGTTCTGATAGCCCTTGCCCAAGATATGGCGAGTGATGCTCAGGCGTCGATTCTTGAGCGTCCGGCGCCCTCCATCGCTGAGGATGCCGAACAGCGCCTCTACACCTTGTCGGAGGTGGAGGAAAAGCGTCTGTTTCAGCCTTTCAGTAGCGTGCTGGCGCGCGCCTTAAAAGACACAAAGGATGCCTATCGTCATAAGGATGGTGTCAGCGGTCTTGCCACTGGCTTTGTTGGCGTGGATAAGATGTTAGGAGGGTTGCAAAAATCCGACCTTATTGTCGTGGCAGGGAGGCCGTCTATGGGGAAGAGCGCTTTAGCGATGAATATCGCATGGGCTATTGCCTCTGGCGATGCGACGAAGGGCAAAGAGCATTATCCTGTGGCATTTTTCTCTCTAGAGATGTCTTCTGACCAGATGGCGTTACGTGTTCTCTCTGAGAAAAGCGGTGTTCCCGCCAGTGCCATGCGCAATGGGCTTATTGATGAAGAGAAATACCTCAGCATTCGCGAAGCAGCGCAGTATATCGACAATGTTCCCCTCTATATCGATGATACGCCCGGACTCTCCGTTGCCGTGCTCAGACGCCGTGCAAGGCGTTTGAAACGCCTTAAAGGCTTAGCGCTCATTGTCGTTGACTATATGCAGCTTGTGCAAGGCAGTAGCAAAAGACAGCATGAAAATCGTGTGCAAGAAATCTCGGAAGTCAGCCGTGATTTGAAGGCGTTGGCGAAGGAATTGGATGTGCCCGTCATTGCCGTCTCTCAACTTTCTCGCAAGGTAGAAGGACGCGATGATAAAATCCCCCAATTGTCTGACTTAAGGGAATCTGGCTCTATCGAGCAAGATGCCGATGTTGTCATCTTCATTTATCGGGAAGCCTATTATGAACGAAGAAATGAACCAAAGGCGGGGACGCCCGAACATAGTGACTGGCAGAAGAAAATGGAAAACATCCATAATATGGCGCGCCTCATTGTCGCCAAGCAACGGAACGGAAGTGTTGGCAATATCGATATGGTCTTTGACGAAAGCACCACGCGTTTTTACAACCTCTATCGAGAATAGTGGAGAGTTCCTCACTTCATGTTTGACATGAGGGCGTGCCATGTGCTACACCTCGTCCATTATCTTGATGTTCTTGTCAGACGTATCAAAAGCATTTTTATTGTATGCATACATTTTTTCCCATTGTTGGTCGTGTTTTCTTTGATGCCTTAGCGGCAATAGGGCGTTTGGCGGCGTTTGTGGCGGTCTCTCTGTGGCACTGTGTGACGCCTCCCTTTTACGTGAAGATGCTCTTTCGCCAAATTCTTATCATTGGGTATTATTCTCTTCCTGTTGTTGGCTTGACGGCTATTTTCACGGGCATGGTGTTAGCGTTGCAAAGTTACTCTGGTTTTTCGCGTTTTTCCGCTGAGAGCGCGACGCCCAATATCGTTGTGCTTGCTGTGACGCGTGAGTTAGGGCCTGTGTTAGCGGGTTTGATGGTGGCGGGTCGTGTGGGGGCATCTATTGCTGCCGAGATTGGCACGATGAAGGTCACAGAACAGATTGATGCTCTCATCACGTTGTCGGTCAATCCTTTCAAATATCTGGTCGCCCCGCGTATCATTGCTGGTGTCATTTCGATGCCTATCATGGTGTTGCTGGCGGATACCATTGGTGTGTTGGGGGGGTATATCGTCAGCACCATCTCTCTGGATTTCAATCCCTCCCTCTATTTGGTGCATACATGGCAATTCCTCGAGCCGTCCGATGTGACGCTCGGTTTGGTGAAGGCGTCTGCCTTTGGCTTCATCATCACGGTCATGGGGTGTTATAATGGCTATTACTCGGGAGGTGGCGCGCAGGGTGTGGGACGGGCGACAACCTTGTCTGTGGTCAGCTCGTCCATCCTCATTTTGTTTTCCAATTACGTGCTGACAGGGCTCTTCTTCTCCCGTTAGAGCGAGGATGTCGATATGGAAAAGATAAAAATCACCAATCTTAAGAAAGCCTTTGGCATGAAGAAAGTGCTTGATGGCGTATCCCTATCGATTCAGGAGAAGCAATCGTTGGTCGTCATAGGGCCGTCAGGGGTGGGAAAGTCGGTCTTGCTTAAATGCTTGCTGGGTATCGTTCGTCCTGAGAGTGGCTCTATTCGTATCAATGGGCGAGAGACGTTGGGTCTTGCATCGGGCATCACTCGTGACTATAGCAAGGTCGGTATGCTCTTTCAGGGCGGCGCATTGTTTGATAGTTTTAAGGTGTGGGAAAATGTGGGGTTTCAAGCTCTGCAACAGAGGACATTGTCCAGACGGGAGATTTATGAAAAGGCATTGGAGAATCTCAATCTTGTGGGATTGGCCAGCCAAGGCGATGAACGGGTTGCCAATCTTACGCCATCGGAAATATCGGGAGGGATGCAGAAACGTGTGGCCTTGGCGCGCGCGATCTTTAATCGTCCTGAGATTCTCTACTTTGATGAACCAACAACGGGATTAGACCCTATTTCCAGTGCCGTCATCAATAATTTGATTCGAGAATGCACGAAGAAGATCGGGGCCACGACACTGACGATCACCCACGATATGTCCAGTGTGCGCGCCATAGCCGACACTGTCGCCATGCTCTATAACGGGAAGATAGAATGGTTTGGCAAGATCAGCGACATTGACAATTCTGGAAGCGACTATATCCATCAATTCGTCAATGGTCTTGCTGATGGCCCCATTCAGACTCAGGCCGATGCCTTGACATCGTGATGTGAGGATGTCGCTTTGACACGCAAGGAGGCATCCTATCGTTGCTCGTCATGTGGTACGTTACATCTATCGTGGCAGGGGCAATGTCGCCATTGCGGTCGCTGGAATACGATCGAGAAGGACACTGAGGGCGGGCAGAGGGGTGTCAATCCCTTCGGGGTCGATATGCATGCCTTAGCAAAAAAGGCAAAGACGTCAGCCAGCGATGTGCTTTCTGTCCTTGATGGCGGGTCCAACGTAAAGAGTGCGTCTGTCGCCTCCCCTGTGGATGGGCGTCGCGTCTTTCGCTATGAAACGTTGATAAAAGAATTCGATAGGGTGTGTGGAGGTGGCTTGGTTGTGGGGAGCGCTCTCTTATTGGGCGGTGCGCCCGGTATCGGCAAGTCGACGCTCATGTTGCAGCTGGCGTACGCCTTGTCGCAACAAGAGCACCATGTTGCCTATATCTCTGGCGAAGAGACGGAAGAGCAAGTGGCACAGAGGGCTCGGCGTATGGGCTTGACGCCATCAGAGCATGTGCGTTTTGCCTATCATCACGAAGTTGAGGACATTGTGCAGAGTCTCTACGCCTATGAAGGCGTTCGTGTCGTCATCATCGATTCCATTCAAGCCGTTGCTGTTGGCGCTCTGGAGTCAGTGGCGGGGAGTGTTGCGCAAATACGGGCCAGCACAGCGACATTGATAGAATTTGCCCGTCGCACGAACATCATTTTGCTTCTTGTGGGGCATATCACGAAGGAAGGGACATTAGCAGGGCCTAAATTGTTGGAGCATATGGTGGATACGGTGCTTTACTTCGAGCATGACATGGGGGAGCGTCTTCGTCTCTTGCGCGCCATAAAAAATCGTTATGGCGCGACAAACGAAGTCGGCCTCTTCGAGATGGACGAGAAAGGTTTACAAGAATTACCCAATCCGTCATCATTTTTTCTATCAGACCACCGCGAAGCACATAGTGGAAGCGCTGTCTTTGCGACACAAGAAGGGCGTCGCTGTTTTCTGTTGGAGATGCAGGCGTTGGTGTCTAAGACATCCTTTGGTTTGCCTCGTCGCAGCGCCTTGGGGTATGACAGCGCTCGTCTGTCTATGGTGTTGGCTGTGTTAGAGGCCCGTTGTGGCGTCTCTTTTGCTTCTTATGATGTCTATGTGAATGTGGTGGGTGGAATGAAAGTGCGTGATGCTGGCGCTGATTTGGCGGTTGCTGTATCACTCTTTTCTGCCCTTATGGATGACGTTCTTCCCGTCCATGCTGTTTTTTGTGGTGAAATCGGTTTATCTGGTGAGATACGTTTTGTCCCTCACTTGGATTCCTGTGTGAAGGAGGCGCAACATCTTGGCTTTCGGGAAGTCTATACGGCGCAAAGTCCCCATCGAGAGAGTCGTCAAGAGCGTGAAAGCGTGACAGGACAAAGCCTCACGATTTATTCTTTATCTCATGTGAGAAATGTGCTAGAGTCCCTCTGTGTTTTCTGGGGAACGGACTACCTTGCGACACAAGGAGGGGCTGACAAACGTGAGAGGGGGTGTCAAGGTGAGCAACACCCATGAGTTTTAAGGGGAGGGTCTTAAGGGGGGTGAGGGGAGGTTGCTCATGGGAGGGGTGGTGTTGGCAGGTATGCGCTGGGAAGAGGGTATCGGTGAGGGGTTCTTTGATAAGGTATCGTGTGGTGATGAACGGATACGTGGCTTGAAGCGATGTGAGAGAGAGAACGAGACAGAACGATGCACATGCTATCCTCCTATTTTGTTGATTTTTTAATCATCATGTTTGTCCTCATTTCGGCGATTTGGGGCTACTTGTATGGTTTTTTGCGAGAGATCTCTAAATTATTATCTTGGGTCATGGCGTTTATTGCCACGTATTTTGCGGTCCCTGCTTTGGTGCCTATTGTCGGGATAGAGCCTGTGCTTGTGGGATATTTTGTCCTTGTTCCTGTTGTGTTTATTTTCATCCTTGTCATTGTGCGCTTACTGAGTCGTGTTGTCGAGCATGTGCTCAGTGGTGATACGTTGGGCTTTACCAATAGGATGATGGGTTTTGTCTTTGGTTTGGCGCGTGGTTTTGGTGTTGTCTGTGTTGCCTATCTATTGTTGACGATTGTCCCTGGCATTCCGGGGAGGAACGAGCCAGAGATTATTTTGTCGGCAAAGACGCGTCCCCTCATTATGTATGGGGCAAATATGATCAAGCTCACATTATTGCGTCAGGGGCTCGATATGAAAGACATAGAGGAGGGGGCGAGTAAGGTGTTGCGTGCGGGGGAAGAGGAACCCAGATAATCGATGACAGGATGGGGGTGCGAGGGGATGGGGTCGCGTTTTTTTTGCGATGATAGGAGAGGTATAGAGCATGGCGCGCACATCACCACAGGAGATGAAGGAGAAATGTGGGGTTTTTGGCGTTTTCGACCATAAGGAGGCGTCTGCCGTCACGGCTTTGGGGTTGCATGCCCTTCAGCATCGAGGACAAGAGGCGAGCGGTATCGTCAGCTGTCTGTATGGCGTCGACAGTTTCCACACCCATAAGGCGCTTGGTTATGTTGGCGATATTTTTAGCAGTCAACATGTTATCGACCGTCTAAAGGGGACGATGGCGGTAGGCCACAACCGCTATTCGACGGCGGGCGCATCCGATATGCAGAATATCCAGCCTCTCTATGCGCAATTAGCATCGGGTGGCGTGGTGGTGGCCCATAATGGTAATTTGACCGATGCCCATTCTCTGAGGCGTTCCCTTGCTAAAAAGGGTGCGACCTTTCAAACAACATCGGATACGGAAATCATCTTGCATTTGATGGCGATGAGCGGGGCGTCCTCTGTGCAGGATAAGCTTGTGGAGAGTTTGTCGCAAGTGCATGGGGCGTATGCTCTTGTTGTCATGACGCCTTCTATGTTGATAGGGGTGCGTGATCCTTTTGGTGTGCGTCCCCTCTCCATAGGCACATTAGAGTCATCATGGATGTTGGCGTCTGAGAGTTGTGCGTTCGATATTCTGGGGGGTGATTTATGGCGTGATGTTGAGGCTGGCGAAATGGTTATCATCGATAAGGAGGGTGTGCGTTCATATCGTCCCTTTCCTTCGGTGGCGAAGCGCTTTTGCCTCTTTGAGTATATTTATTTTTCTCGTCCTGACTCTGTCGTTGAGGGGAGGAGTATCTATGCCATACGTAAGCGTGTTGGTTGTGAGATGGCACGCGAGAACAAAGTGACGGCGGCGGATGTTGTCGTTCCCATTCCCGACTCAGGGCTGGCATGTGCCATTGGCTATGCACAAGAATCGGGTGTGCCATTTGATATGGGTATTATCCGTAACCA
Source organism: Alphaproteobacteria bacterium GM7ARS4 (assembly GCA_014332745.1). Classification (NCBI taxonomy): domain Bacteria; kingdom Pseudomonadati; phylum Pseudomonadota; class Alphaproteobacteria; species Alphaproteobacteria bacterium GM7ARS4. Next base: position 38,179 of record JACONL010000004.1, read on the forward strand.
CTATGTTGGCCGCACCTTTATTGAGCCTATGGAGAATATCCGTCATTTTGGTGTTCGTCTCAAGCACAATGCCCATAGTGCTGTTCTCAAGGACAAGGTTGTCGTTTTAATCGATGATAGTTTGGTGCGCGGGACGACATCGAGGAAAATTGTTGCGATGGTGCGGCGAGCTGGCGCGCGTGAAGTCCATCTACGGATTGCCAGTCCCCATGTGCGCCATCCATGTTTTTATGGCATCGATACCCCGTCCTCAGAAGAGCTGCTCGCATCAGAGCTGGATGATGAGGCTATTGCTCGAGAGGTGGGTGTGGATAGTATCGCCTTTTTGTCCCTTGAGCGTCTCTATCGCGCCATCCATGAGGGGAAAGAGACGGCTTGTGCTGCGTCTTCGTCATCCCCAAAAGGCAAGGGATTTTGTGACGCATGCTTCACGGGACATTATCCCATTCCCCTTGTTGATGTAGGCCATGCGAAGAGTGTTCTTCCCCTTATGGATACGCCTTCCACGCCTTGAGGCTTATGGGTGCGGTACGTCCACATGACACTGGTGAGGGAAGGATTGCTCTTGTTGTGGGCGCATCGCGCGGTTTAGGAAGAGAAATTGCGCTCTATCTTGCCTCCCATGCCATGCATGTCCTGTTGTTGGGCCGTGACAAAAAGGCGTTGGAAGAGGTCCATGATACCATTTGCGCCACTGATGGTCGCAGTAGCATTGTCGTTCTCGACATACGTGATGCTGGCGGCATGGCGATGATGGTCGAGACGATGGCGAAGCGTTTTGGGCGTCTTCACCTGTTCATTGCCAATGCCGCCTATCACCCGCCCTTGATGCCTTTGGACCAAGCATCGCCGTCGGATTGGCAGGAGACCATCGCCATCAATGTGACAGCCTATTGGCACTTTATCAAGGCACTGACCCCTTTGCTTGTGGCATCGAAGGATGCCCATGCCCTCTTCATGACATGCCGTGAGGCGATGTCCCTTCCTTATTGGGGGCTTCTGGCTCTGAGTAAAGCCGCTTTAGAGCGTATGGCGTATGGTTGGGCATTGGAGCATATGCGTGACGGGTTAAACATCAACGTCTTTGACCCGGGCGCGATGCGCACCCAAAACCGCACGAGGTGTGGTGCAAGCATGCGTTGTGCCGTTGAGCCTCATGCCGTTATGGCGCGTCTTACGTCATTACTGACAGCTGGACAGAGCCTGCATGGGACATTCCATGACGTATCGGGGCGCGTCCGTTGTGTTTTACCCCATGACATGGGTGACGTTCAGCGATGAGAGGCGTGGTCTGTCTTGTGTTACCCATAAATCTCCGAGAGCATCTGTTGATACCAAGCATGGGCATAGTCTGCCTCTTTTTTTCTAAACGCTTGTGATGCCTGTAGGGGGCTTGTGCCGCTTCCTCCATGAATGGCGACAATGGATGTGGCGCTTGGCCGATAGCTGGCGGCGACAGATATGCCATAGTCTGGCGCAAGGAGGCTATAGCATGTGTTCATGAGTAACGGGTAAGATGGCGTGTTGTCGTCAAGGAGGGCGGACAGGGCGAGGGCGACAGCTTTTCCTTGACTATTGGCGGCGAAGGCGGATTTTGGCATAGCGCCGGCCACCGTGCTATCACCTATGATGTGAATGTTTTTCGCTTCTTGTGATTCGAAGGTGACGGGGTGGATTTGACACCATTCATCATGGGGGGCGAGTCCCGCCTCGAGGGCGAGTGTTCCTGCTGTTTGCGGTGGTATGACATTGATGACATCGCCATGCCATAGGCGTCCGTCGGCGGTGATGACAGCGCGATCTTGTGGCGAGACAGCGACGACATGCCCTCCTTGGTCGGCAGGGACCCACTCTATCATGGCGGGATAGAGTGCCTTCCATCCCTCTTCGAAGAGAGCTTTTTTCGTAAAACTCTTTTTCCCATCGAGGATGATGATTTTGCTACGTGGCTTATGGCGTTTGAGATACCATGCGAGGACGGATGCGCGTTCATAGGGGGCTGGCGGGCAACGATAGGGCATCTCTGGCGCGGTGATAATCATGGTGCCGCCATCCTCCATAGAGTCTATCTGTTTTTTGAGCAAGAGAGTCTGTTCGCCTGCTTTCCACGCATGAGGCATAAGGTTGGCTGTCTCTGGACCATAGCCGTCGATGGCGTCCCATTGCATATCGATACCGGGAGAGAGAACAAGCCTATCCCACCTCAGCGTGCCATGATGTTCGATGGTGAGTGTCTTGCGATGGGCATCGAGGGCGATGACCTTCCCACGGATGGTGTCACAGCCAATGTTTTTTAATCCGTCCCATGTCCATGTGATGTCGTCCATGCGTTTGAAGCCAGCGAGGACATAGTTGCTGAAAGGGCATGTGTGAAGAACAGGAGATTGCTCGATGAGGGTGATACGTATGTCGGGGTGGTAGGTTTTGACATAGCGCGCCACGGTGGCGCCGCCAAAGCCAGCGCCAACAATGGCGATATGAGGGGAGGAAGATGGGCGGTGACAGCCATGGATGAAGGGACAGGCCCCTAAGGCGAGGCTTGTTGTGACGCCCCATTTGAGGAAATGACGACGGGAATATGTGACACGTTCCCCGCTCTTTATCCC
>JACONL010000004.1:40807-62764 GCA_014332745.1 Alphaproteobacteria bacterium GM7ARS4
CTCCCTTTATCCCCTCTCCCTTTATCCCCTCTCCCTTTATCCCCTCTCCCTTTATCCCCTCTCCCTTTATCCCCTCTCCCTTTATCCCCTCTCCCTTTATCCATGACGTTGGTTGGTGTGTGTGCTGTGGCATGGTTATTGAAAATAGCGAGCGAGGTTTTCTATGTCATTGTCGCTAAAGGGCGCCATGAGGCGGTTCATAATGGTGGCATCCTTTGTGTTATCTCTAAAGGCGCGCAACGTGGCGACGAGGTCATCGTGCGCCATGCCTCTGATAGACGGCATCATGGGTGTCACGCTCTCTCCCTCTCGCCCATGGCATGCCATGCAGTTTCTGGCGATGCTTTCGATAGATGGTGTTTTATCCTCAGCGATGGCGGGACATGACATCACCCCTATCAACAGGGTGACGCAGGCGATGGTGTGATGCCATGATGGTCGTATCATCATATGTGTTATCATAATATATATGGGTGATTCATGCGGAAACGACTATGGCGTCGCGCCCATCCCATCCCATTACGTCACAAAGTGAAGCTGAATAGGCGTAAAATCAAGGTGAAAGTGACGTTTGAGTCGGCGTAGGAGATATTTTCGGTAGTGGGGAGGAATATCCTGTGGTCGTGGGGAGAACAAACGGAATTGCGGGGGACATTGTCCCGTTTGTGTCATATAGCGTATTTTAGGGCGTTTACCATGTTTGAGGGGTATGGGATGTTCGTCTTGCGCATGGCCCAGCCATCGATTGAGGGGCGCTGTGGGGATGTGGCGATGCCAATGGTCATGGGCTCTATGCATAGCGGTAAAGAGGGCATGCACATTGCGTCCTGTCTTTGCGCTGATAGGGATCATTTGCGCGCTGGCGAGGGAAGATAGCCCGCGCTCTTTTTGCGCATGCCATAGGGCGCAATGAGCAGAGGAGAAGCCACGTAGGTCGCCTTTATTGAGTGCGAGGATCAGGGGACGCCCTTGCTGTTCAATGTCGTGGGCGAGGGCAAGGTCTTGGTGGCATGGGGCGTCACGAATATCGGTGATTAAGATGACGGCATGGGCGCGCTTGATGGCTTGATAGGAATCATAGACGCTATAGGCTTCGATGGAGTGTCTTTTCTCGTGGCGGCGGCGTATGCCGGCCGTATCGATGAGGCAGTAGGCTTGTGTCCCGCGTGTGAACGGGAGGGAGATGGCATCACGCGTGAGTCCGGGCGTTGTGCCTGTGAGCATGCGCTCTTCTTGGAGGATACCATTGGCGAGGGTCGATTTCCCCACATTGGGTCTGCCGATAAGGGCGAAAGAGATAACATCCTGTTTTTCTATGGTGTGGCGATGGTGTCTTTGGTTCTTGTCGTGGGTGCTTGGCGGTGTTTTCTCTTCGTCACATTCTTCGTCACACTCTTCCTCACGCTCTTCCTCAGGGGGGATGTCGAGGCATTGTGCCATATGGTCGTAAAGCCTATCGATTCCCTCTCCATTCAGTGCCGAGACGGGGATTGCTTCGCCTAGTCCTAAGCGCCATGCGTCTTGTTGGGTGTCTTGTCCGTGCCGTCCTTCGCACTTATTGACGACAACGAGGATTTTTTTTCTATCTCGGCGGAGGTCTTTGGCGAGCGTATCATCATCGGGATGGAGGGGTTCGCGTCCATCCACGACGAGGAGGGCGAGGTCGCACTCTTCGAAGGCGTGTCTGCTTTGGGCGAAGAGGCGTTCTGTATCACGAGCGTGATAGCCGGGACTATCACAGAAGACAAAGCGTGCGTTGCCTTTGTGTATCGTACCATAACGTCTATCGTGTGTTGTTCCCGCGTGCGCATGGGTTATGGCGTCTTTGCTCCCTATGAAGCGGTTAAACAGGGTCGATTTTCCCACATTGGCGCGTCCTATGAGGGCAATATGAAAGGATGGGATGGTATGGTGTCCTTCTTGCTGTATCACTAGCGTATGGCAGCGAGTGTGCCTTCCCCTGTGAGCACGTAGAGGACACCATTGGAGACGACTGGTGGCAGGAAGAGGGGTTCATAGAGGAGATTTTCTTCTCGATAGGAGCGTCCATCGGCGGCGTGGTAGCGTCTTATAGAGCCATAGGATGACATGATGAGGACGCTATGACTGACGACAAGAGGCCCATGCCAGTGGACTTCTTGGTCGGGGTCATTATTCAGGGTGGAGGGAAGTGACTTGACCCATACGGCATGCCCATCTTTTTTATCGATGGCGGCGATTTTTGTATTGCCGATGATGGTAAAGAGATAGTCGCCGCTGAGCCAAGGGGTTTGGTTGCTTGGGATGGCGCGTTCCCATAGGCGGTTGCCTGAGCGCACATCGAAGGCAACCATGTTGCCGTTTGCGCTGACGACATAGACGGCATTGTCGCCGATGACGGGGGAGGCAATAATATCGGAGACGGGAAGCGCTTTTCCTTCCTGCTGTTGATGGACGAGGGTATCATTCCAAAACTCAGCGCCATTGGAGAGTTTGAGGGCAAAGACTTCGCCAGATGAATAGGCGGCGACGGCAATTGTCGAATTGGCGGAAGGCGTGGCACTCCCCAGCATGGCGATGTCTTCCACAATGCCGAGATGAGACCATAGCAACTGCCCGTTTTTCTTGTTAAGGGCGATGAGTTGATTATCTATGGTGAGGATAAGCAGTGTGTCGCCAATGACGGTGGGGGCGGCGCGCGCTGGTGTGCTGACCATGGATGTCCATAGGGTCTCTCCCGTTGTGGCATCGAGGGCAAAAATAGAGAAAAAACCCGTTGTGACATAGAGGATATTGTTACTATAGGCGATACCGCCGCTAATGCCCACATGGTCGGCGTCATCGAGGAGTTCTCTTGTCCACAGCGTCTCTCCATTTGATGCCTTGAAGGCTGTGACATTGGCGTATTCATCGGTGACAAAGACGCTCTCTCTGGCGACGACGGGGGGTGAGGTGAGGGTATGGGCGTCGCCGTCGCTAATGTCTCTCTTCCATAGAACCTCGTAATCCCTATGCCAGAAGAGGTGGTCGCCACGGCGTGATGCGGTGAAGCCTTTTTGCGGCCATAATTTGTTGCGTTTCATGGCGGGGAGGGTCACAGTGCCTTGTTTGCTTGGCATGACATCTATTGTCTTCGAGGCAAGCCCTTGGGTGAGGATGTCGATACGTTGACCTTGGAGACGCACCGCGTCATCGGCACAAGCAGACAGCGCGAGCATAGAGGCTATGGCGAGGACGATAGCACGATATGTCATGGCAGTACGGGGTGGGGGAGTACGGGGCGGGGCAGTACGGGGCAGGGGGTATGGGGGCTTGTCATCATGGTGTGGGGTTTTGCTTGCCGATGAAGAGGAGCATATCACGGGCGCGATTGCGAATACCTTGGGGGACGGCGTCATTGTCTTGAAGATGGGTGAACACTTGTCGGGCATCAGGATAGCGCTCTTGTTTGAGGAAGAGATAGCCTTGCATTTCCAAGGCTGAGTCGTGCCATAGATTATCCTTGTCGAGGAGGGGCGCAAGTTTACGGAGAAGAACATCCGTATCCTCTTGGTCCAATTGATAATATGTGGAGAGGAGGACGGCAAGATCGCGCAAGGGCTTTGTGGCAGCGCGCTGTTCCAATTGGTCATAGAGGGCAATGGCTTGCTCTATTTTATTGTCTTGAATATAGAGCGAGGCTTGTTGGAAGCGGGCGAGGCTATCATAGCCAGCGGCGGCTTGTCCTATGAGGTCTTTCAGAGGAATCTTGGCGTCCTGCCAGCTCTGTTCTTCGGTGTCAGAGAGAGAGCGTATGAGGAGGTCGCCCCAGCTCTCGCGTAAATGGGTCTGATAATGCTGGTAACCCACACCCACGCTGACACTAGCGACAACAAAGACGACACCCCCCACAATCCATGGCGCAAAGCGTCTCCAGAGACGCCTCAGCTTCTCGTTGCGGAGGTCTTGTTCTATTTCACGTAATAATGAAGGATCAGCCATAGAGCGCCATAAAAAGAGGATGTGTTACCCTATGCCCCACCCAATGAGAGGCATGATAACCATATATATACGTAGGGAGACACAAAAACAAGAGGGATAGACAAACGAGCAGACATACCCTGTGGCGTTGATTTAGCGGAATTTGATAGAACAGCCCATGGCGGGGTGTGCTGGTGGTATGTCTGTCTCTCCTTGAATGATACGTTCCATGCTGTGGACGAGTTCGCGTTTTCTTGTCTTTTGCGGGCTATCATGGTGTGCCATTGTCTTATCGCTGAGACGTCCTCGATAGCGCAATGTGAGGGCATGGTCATAGCCAAAGAATTCGGGTGTGCAGACAGCGCCATAGCGTCGGGTCACCTCTTGTTTTTCATCGATGAGGTAGGGAAATGGAAAGCGCATGCGGTGGCTCAAGGCTTTCATATTTTCAAGGGAGTCTTCGGGGTAGCGTTGCGTGTCGTTAGGCATGATGGCGACAGAGGCGACACCGAGGCGAAGGAGGTCGTTCATGTCTTGGACAATGGCGCTGAGAATGGCTTTCACGTAGGGACAATGATTGCAGATAAACATGATGATGGTTGCTTTTTCTCCTCGACATTGCGCCAGTTCATAGGTCTTGCCGTCGGTTGCGGGAAGAGAGAAGTCGGGCGCTTTTGTGCCAAGGGCGTGCTGTTGCGGTGTATAGGTAAGTGCCATGAGTGTCTCCTGTGCTTTGAGGTTTATGGATGGGGTTGGCTGGCGAATTGTATTTCTGCCAGTCGCGCGTACAGGTCGCACGATTGCATGAGTTCTTTATGCGTGCCTTGGGCGATGAGGCCTCCCCTATCGAGGACGAGTATACGGTCGGCATGCATGACGGTGGAGAGACGATGGGCGATGATGAGGGATGTGCATTGTCCTGCGATTTTATAGATAGCCTCTTGTATGCGTTTTTCTCGCTCTGAGTCGAGGGCGCTTGTTGCTTCATCCAGCAGGAGAATCATGGGTTTGCTGAGGAAGGCGCGGGCGAGGGCAATACGTTGGCGTTCGCCGCCAGAGAGGAGGATTCCCCCTTGTCCCAGATAGCTATCGAATCCTTGAGGAAATTCGTCGATGACATCGAGGATGGCGGCGTCTTTTGCGGCGTCACGTATCTCTTCTATGGAGGCGTCTTGTCGGGCGTAGGCGATATTTTCACGGGCGCTGGCGGCGAAGATAATGGGGTCTTGACTGACGAAGGCATAGCATTGGCGTAGCACTTTAAGGTCGAGGGTGCGTATGTCTTTTCCACAGAGGCGCACACAGCCTGTCTGTGGGTCATAGAAACGTAAGAGCAGTTGAAACAGCGTGGACTTGCCAGCACCAGAGGGGCCCACAATGGCGACTGTCTCATGATGGTCGATATGGAAGGAGACATCACTGAGGGCGGCGATACCTTTACCACTGGGGTAGGTAAAGGAGACGCCGTCGAATTCGATGGTGTATTCTTGTTGAGGGGTATCGTGTCCAGGAGGTGGGCTTGAGTAACGGATGCCTTCTGTAATCTCAGTGGTGTCTTGTGGGCTTGTCGACAGAGGGACGGGATTTTCAGGCGAGCGAATATCGATATGGCTGTCTTTAATTTCGAAGATTCGTTCGGCAGCGCCTGCCGCGCGTAAAATTTCGCTAAAGCTTTCCGTCAAGGCCGCTGTTGAGCCGCCCGCCAGCAAGGCAAGATAGAGGAAGCCCACCAACTCACCCAGACTGAGACGCTGAGCGATAATCTCTTGATGGCCTACATGGATAATGGCCGAGATGACAATAAAGATCCCTATCATGACCATAGTAATCATCAAGGCGCGCATGCGTAGGCGTGACGTGGCGGTGGAGAATGTGGACTCCACATGGTCATCGAAGCGTTGTGTGTCTACGTTTTGGCGGTTATAGGCTTGTAATGTGCGGATACCGCGTAAGCTCTCTTCGGCATAGGCGCTCATGTCGGCAATACGATCTTGTGAATGGCGAGACAAGGTGCGTACCTTGCGTCCAATGGAGAACAGCAGAAGGACGGTGATAGGAGCAAGCGTCAATGTGACGGAGGCAAGACGCCAATTTTGGAAAAAGAGCAACAGGGCAGCGCCGACGAGGATGACCACATGGCGAATGGCGACAGATGCCGTAGAGCCAATAAGGGTTTGGATGATACCACTATCTGTCGTCAAGCGAGAGAGGATAGCGCCGCTATGATTGAGTTCGAAAAAGGAGGGCGATTGCGTGATGATATGGCGATACACGCTTGAACGCAAATCCGCCACCACACGCTCACCTATCCACCCGACAAAGTAGAGGCGTAGGGACGAGCTGACACCGATAGCAGCCATGAAGATAAACACCCACGTCAGGGTGATAGCAAAACTTGTTGTCTCAGAGATAAGGTTGCCATCGACAAAATGTTTGATGACAAAGTTGATACCGAGGACGAGGGAGGCCGCAACGATGAGGGCAACAGAGGCAGCGATAAGCCTTCCCCAATAACGCAATGTCATGGCGAGGAGACGCCCCAGAGGACGCCATGACACAGGCTTTGTTTCTGACTCTTCTAGGGAAGGAGAGCCCGGCAGGCGAGTCGCTTCGTAAGGAGAGGAAGGGGATGGTTGCATGGGAGTCTCTTGTCTATGGACAAGGTCGAGGCGAGAACAAAGGGCGGCGCATAGCTCTCATGAGCGATAGTCAGCATTAATGTCAATATAGCCGTGGGTGAGGTCGCATGTCCACATGGTAAAAGACTCTGTGCCGAGGTTCAGGTCAATATGAAGAGGGATATGTCGTCCGTTCATGGCATGGCAGAGTTTTTTTTCTTGTTCGGGGGTGAGGACGCACACGCCCTTCTGGATAATGGGTATATGGCACATGGTGAGAGAGAGAGCGTCTTGCTTAATGTTTTGTCGCGCTTTCCCCACCGCCATGATGATACGTCCCCAGTTAGGGTCAGCGCCAGCGATAGCGGTTTTGACGAGGGGTGAGCGCGCCACATGGGTAGCGATAGCGCGCGCCATCACGTGTGAGGATGCCGATGTGACATGGATGTCGATAGATTTTTGCGCGCCTTCGCCATCCCTTACGATATGGAGGGCGAGCGTATGCATGACGTGATGAAGGGCTTTGCGGAAATCCTGCAAGGCGGGGTCATGCATGGTGTCATAGGCGTGGTCGGTCTGCACGGAGTGGGTTGCTGTGAGCAAGACGGTATCGGACGTCGACATGTCGCCATCCACATCGATGGCGTGAAATGTCGTTTCGCTATGGGCACAGAGCATGTCTTGTAAGATTCCCTTTGGTATGTCGGCGTCGGTAAAGATAAAGGCGAGCATGGTGGCCATATTGGGCGCGATCATGCCTGAGCCTTTGGCGACTCCACTGAGCGTAATTGTCTTGCCGTTGATAGCGCATGTGGCGCATGCGCCTTTTGGGTAGGTATCTGTTGTCATGATGGCTTGAGCGACATGATGCCATGCCTCTTGGTGAGGCTCTTGGGTTGCGCAGAGCCTCTCCAGTTGGGACAGGATGGTTTGCGTGGGGAGCTTCACGCCGATGACGCCTGTGGATGCCATGAAGATGGAGTCTCGGGCAATGGCGAGTTTATGGGAGAGGGCTTCTGTGATAAGGCGTAGACTCTCTTCGCCACTCTTGGCAACATAGGCGTTCGCGTTGCCAGCATTGACGATGATGGCGCGAGGCTTAGAACGTGGCAGGATATGGCGACACCATGCCACGGCAGGGGATGCGCAATCAGATAAAGAAAAAATCCCAGCCACGTGACTCCCCTCAGGCAACAGGAAGAGGGCAAGGTCGAGAGCGCCATGCTTTTTCACGCCGCTCGAGAGGGCGTTCATGGACAATCCTGTGATAGGGAGGAGAGAGGGAAATTGCTGTGGGGCGAAGGGTGAACGAGGAAATTCTTTTTTCAAAATACTATGGTATAGTCGGGGTAAAAGAGGTATGTAGACGATATGGATGTTGCCGTCAACGGATGGCATTCCCTTAACATATTTCTTACATATAAGGGAAGTCGTGTGGAAGGCAATCATAAAATGAGGGGCATGGCATGGGGGTACAGGGGGGGTACAGGGGGGGTACAGGGGGGGCGTATGGATAGGTCGATAAGGGAGGATGATGAGCATGGGAGGTAAGGAGAGAATGATGTTAGAAACAATCGTATCACATGGTTTTGGGAGGGGTTTCGGGAGGCGTTTCGGAGGGCGATGGCTGGGGCGCGTCGGGTATCGTTTTGCCTTGTGGAGTCTATGCGTCTCTTTTGTGGCGGGAGGTTGGGCGGTGCCTGATGTCTATGGCAAGGAGAAGCGTGTTATTGGTGATGTGGAGCAGATGTTGGGCGCTATTGACCGTTTGCAGGTCATCATGCCTGAGTTGATCGACATCGATGAACGTCTGTTCCTCGATGACCAGAAGAGCAAGTTGGTGCGCGCTCTTCATGCCGAGAATTTGCTGGCGTTAGGTGGTGTGAGCATGGGGAATCCTGAGGGTCGTTTCACCATTGTGGAGTTTTCCGATTACAATTGTGGTTATTGTCGCATAGCCCATCCTGTTCTTCTTCGTTTAGTGGAGGAGGATAAGGACATTCACCTTGTCTATCGCGACCTTCCCATCGTTGGCGGTGATGTCTCGTGGGAGGCGACGCGTGTTGCTCTTGCCGCTGACAAGCAGGGGTTGGCGGCAGCGTTGACGAACACCCTCTATGAGCATCAGGGGCGCGTTGACAAGGATGTTGCCATCGCCACGGCGCAAGCGTTAGGGGCGGATATCGAACGTCTTGGAGAAGATGCCAACGCATCGGACGTCAATGCGTCCCTTGCCGTGACCTATGCCTTACGTCAGAGGTTGAGGATTGCCAGCACACCCACCTTTATTTTTGGTGATACGGTTGTTCGAGGCGCTATCCAATACGAGGATGCGAAGCAGCTCGTCAATCAACTACGCAATGAACAATAAGTGTCGGCAGTAAAAGACGGCTTCATCGAGACTATTGGCAACACGCCTCTTATTCGTTTGCGTCGGGCGTCTGACCGCACGGGCTGTAACATACTAGGCAAGGCGGAGTTTCTCAATCCGGGCGGGTCTATCAAGGATAGGGCAGCGCGGGGGATTATCGAGGATGCGTTTTCCCGCCATTGTTTAGAGGAGGGCGGCACGATCGTTGAAGGCACAGCTGGCAATACGGGTATCGGCCTCACCTTGGTTGGGCGGGCGCGAGGGTGTCACAGCGTCATCGTCATGCCTGAGACGCAAAGCGAGGAAAAGAAGGCCATGCTCCGCCTTTGTGGCGCGCGCCTCCATTTAGTGCCCGCTGTGCCTTATAAGAACCCGAAAAACTATGTGCGTTATTCTGAAACGTTAGCGGCCTCTTTGGCAGAAAAGAGCCAAAAAAAAGTATTTTGGGCAAATCAATTCGATAATTGTGCCAATCGAGAAGCCCATAGGAAGACGACAGCCCAAGAGATATGGGAGCAGACGGACGGCGCGCTGGATGCTTTCGTCTGTTCTGTGGGAACGGGTGGGACGATCGGTGGCGTGAGTCTTGCCCTCAAAGAAAAAAAGCCGTCTGTTCGTATCGTTCTTGCCGACCCCTATGGGTCGGCATTATGCCATTATTATCAGCATGGCACGCTCAAGGCAGAAGGCAACTCCATCACAGAGGGTATCGGACAAGGACGTATCACCGCCAATCTTGAGGGTATCACCATTGATGACGCCATAAGAATTGACGATGTCTTGGCTCTCGAGACACTCTTTATGCTGGCAGAGGAAGAAGGGCTTATTCTTGGTGGTTCGAGTGGTATTAACATCGCCGCCGCCATCCGCTTGGCGCGCGACATGGGGAGAGGGCATACCATCGTGACCATGCTCTGTGATGGAGGTAGTCGTTATCAGAGCAAATTGTTTAACCCGACTTTTCTCCACGACAAAGGTTTGCCTACACCGCCTTGGCTGACCGCCTCATGACGGACGATATGATGACATTGTCTTCTTTGATAGACGTCCATAGGCTTTTTCGTGAACGGGACTCTCACAAGATTTTCGATGCCAGTTGGTTTTTAGGCGATGACACGCGTACAGAGTCGAAAGGGTTGTTAGCGTATCAGCAAGGGCATATTGAAGGCGCATCTTTTTTTGATATTGATGACGTAGCGTGTCGTCACAGCACTCTTCCCCATATGTTGCCTTCTATAGCGAGGTTTTCGTCATGGGCTATATGTCATGGCGTGATACGTCAGCAGTCCATTGTTGTCTATGATGTTCATGCGACCATGATGTCGGCCGCGCGCCTATGGTGGATGTTGCGTTGTTTTGGGTATGACCATGTTTTTATCCTTGATGGCGGGCTCAGCGCATGGAAACAGGCGGGCTATCCTGTGGTGAGCGGTGATATGGAGGAACGAGCCATGCGTCATCGGCATGTGACATCCCATCAGGATAGAGGCGGGGACACAAGCGGGGATGTGGGCGTCATGAAGGCGTTGGCAGAGGATAGACGTGGGCGCTATCGGGCGACTCTCGATGATGTGCGCCAAGCGTTAGACAATCCTCGTGTGCAGCTGGTCGATGGGCGTCCTCGTCAGCGTTTTTTAGGGCGTGAGCGTGAGCCTCGTCCTCACTTGGCGTGTGGCCATATTCCCCATAGTATCAATCTTCCTTTCACTGAGCTGACGGACACTGAAGGATGTCTTCACCAGCCTTCCACCTTAGCGGCTTTGCTTGACTCTGTGGGAGGGGACATCCATAGGGAGACGATAACGAGCTGTGGCTCTGGTATCACGGCATGTCTTCTTGCCTTTGTTTTTCACATGCTTGGCAACGACTCTGTGCGTGTTTATGATGGTTCTTGGGCGGAATGGGGCGATGTATGTCGTGACAACATATGGACGGGAGACATGCGTGGCGTCTAAGAAAAAATTGCCTTCCCATTGGCATAGTATAGCGGTTCGAGGCGGCAGGCGTCCCCACCTCTATCAAGGGCTTGTCAATCCTCCCATCTATCATGGCTCTACTGTGCTTTTTGAGTCCCTTGCGCTCTTGGAAGAGGCGCGTCGCAATCCTTTTGGGCGCACCTTTTATGGTCGTATGGGGACTCCCACCATTTTTGCTCTTGAGGAGGGGGTGGCATGTCTCTACGGGGAGGATAAGAAGGGCGTTGCGACATGCTCTGGGCTGTCGGCCATTGCGTGTGTGTTACTCGCCTATGTGCGCGCTGGCGATACGATTTTGGTTGCTGACAATGTCTATGAGCCAACGAGGCGTTTTTGTAAGACATACCTCACGCAATTTGGTGTCAAGACAATCTTTTACCCTCCAACCGCTGGTGATGACATTGTGGCGTCGATGGACGACCATGTGCGGTTGATTTTCATGGAGTCGCCGGGCTCTCTGACGTTTGAGGTGCAAGATGTGCCGACCATCACGAGCATAGCGCGCGCAAGGAACATCATGACCGTCATAGACAACACATGGGCGGGGGCATTATATTTCAATCCTTTCGAGCATGGCGTGGACATCACCATCGAGGCTGCCACAAAATATATCACGGGGCATGCTGACGCCATGTTGGGTGTCGTGATATGCAACCCTTGTGACTTTAAGCGTATCAAATCGGCTGTGGTTGCTTTTGGCAACGCCCCTGGCCCTGATGCGTGCTATTTTGGGCAGAGGGGCCTACGTAGCCTTGCTGTGCGTATGCCACAGCATGAGGAGAATGCGCTGACGTTGGCGTCATGGCTCAAGGCGCATCCAGATGTGCGCCTTGTCTTGCACCCCGCCCTCGACTCATGTCCGGGCCATGCCTTATGGCAGAGGGATTTCTCGGGATCCAGTGGGCTTTTTGCCTTCACGCTGGAGGATAGAGGCAAGAAGGCGCTGGCCTCTATGGTGGATGGCATGACATTTTTTGGTCTTGGCTATAGTTGGGGGGGGTATGAAAGCCTTATCATGCCTTCTGATGCCCATAAGGAGAGGCGTTTTCCTCCCGCCTTTGTAGGGCAAGACGTGCTGATACGTCTCCATGCGGGGCTTGAGAGTGTGGATGACCTGTTAGCAGACCTTGAGCGAGGCTTACAACGTTATCGCGCTACTTCGTGAGGGCGGGTGTTGTCGGCGGGGTGGGGGGAGGCGTGGGCGTATAGGTAAAATAATGGGTGCGAATCATATCGGACAGGGCCAGCATATCTTTCTTTGTCGTATAGCTTGTCAGGAACGTAGCGAGGACATTGGCATAATTGTCTGTCCATGGGCGTATATAAGGTGGCGGGGGAATTTTTTCCCAACGGAGTGAGCGGGTGAAAGAGTCGCCCAAGAAGGCGTCGCTCTGTGCCATGAGGACGAAGCTTCCGGTCTCCGCTGCATATTTTTCTCTCGAGAGGGCTGTCGGGATATGGTGGGTTTGTCGATAAAAGATGTTGTGGCTGGCCGTATATGAGATAAGGGGCAAGGAAATATCGAGATAACGGTTGCTGGTATGAAAGAGCATGACACCATGGGGGGCGAGTTTTTGGAAATACATGTCGATGGCTTCTTCGGTGAGCAAGTGGACGGGAATGGCATCGGAGCTAAAGACATCGATGATAAGAAGGTCATAGGACGCATCGTCTTCTTGTTGTAGGGAGAGGCGCGCATCGCCTATTTGTAGGCGCGCCTCTGGTGCGCATGTGCGCACAAACGTGAAGAGGGAGTCATCTTGCGCGATCTGTGCCACCAGTGGGTCGAGTTCGAAAAATGTGAAACGATCTTTGTCTGTTGCATAGCATGCGATGGTGCCAGCGCCGAGTCCGAGGACGCCAACAGAGAGCGCCTCCTTATGCTTTCGCAAGGCGCGGAAAATCGCGCCAAAGGGGCTGCTTGGTTCGTAGTAGATGGCGGGCAGTGTGCGTTTTTCTTCGTCTAACCATTGTCCGCCATGGATGGTTGTCCCGTGCCTGAGGAGGTGGAGAGAGCCTTCTTCTGTTGTTTTTTTCACAATGCGATAGACACCAAAGAAGTTGCGCTTTTCGAAGACATTCTCCACGTTGTGCGCTGTCTCGAAGAATGGAGGGAAGGCAAAGCACGCAAGGGTTAAAGCAAAGCGCAAAGGGCGGTGAGCCGTCATGGAGATAAGGATAAGAGACCATATGATGACGGGGATAGCGATAACGGGCTGTTCTCGCGCGAAGGCAAAGCCTTGTGCAACCAGGCTATTGAGGGAGGCATGGTGTATGGCGATGGCGAGGATGATGCACAAGGCGAGGGGGATGATGACATCATAGAGGCGTAAGCGTAGCGCATGGTGTGGCGTGGGGGGTGATGGCGCTGTTGTCGTTTGAGCGCGCCATTGGAAGATTTGCGCTGGGCGGAAGAGGCATATGAGGATAATGATGATGGCATAGTCTATGAGGGAGTCGAAGAGGAGGGGGGCGAGGACGACATTAAAGAGTCCGCCTAAGGCGCCGCCCACGGCGAGCCATACGTAGAATTGTCCTAAATAGTCGGGGGCGGGGCGCGCATTAAAGAGCCTATGGTGGCACAAGAGGGATGCGCTGAACAGGACGCCTAAGGCGATACCGATAGAGAGGATGGTATCGAAGAGTGAATTGGCGAAACGTGTGAGAGCATAGAGGATGGCAAAGGCCGTATGGAGATGGAGGATGAGGCGCAAGCCAATACGTTGCTTACGGGCAAAGGCGATGATGAAGGTGAGCAGATAGAGGATAAAGGGGAGGACCCAGAGGAAGGGAATGGCAGCGATGTCTGTGGTGATATAGACGCTTGTCGAGAGGAGGAGGCTCGAGGGGAGAAACGCATAGAGACACCATGCCATGCGCTGTGTGATGGAGGGGGGAGGCGCTGGTTGGGAAGGGCTTTGTGCCTGTTGATAGGTGGGAGGAAGAGGGGTGTGAGTCGATGCGAAGAGAGCAAACACCGCCACCCCTACCATGAAGACGATGAAGGCGACAGACCATACGTGGCTTTGTTCAGGGATTGTGAGGGAGGGGTCTATGATGACGACATAGGCAACGAGGGCGCAGAGACTCCCAGCGTTGCTCGATGCATAGAGGAAAAAAGGGTCTCGAGCATGGGCGTGGCGTGTATAGCTGAACCATTTTTGTAAGAGGGGCGCTGTTGTGGCATTCACAAAGAAAGGCAGGCCAATGGCAAGGATATAGAGTTGAAGAAGAAACAGAACGGGCATGGAGGTCGCAACGGCTGTCTCTGTGTCCTCTAAGACGCCTAGCGATAAAGGGAGAGAAAGCAACGCCGCCACCATGAGGGAAAAATGGAGAGACATTTGCGCCGACAAGCTTGTATAGCGTGTCACAATGTCCACATACATGTAGGCAAGAGCGAGGGTTATTTGGAAAAAGAGGACAGCGGTGACCCATATGGTGGGTGCTGCCCCTAAGAGGGGTAACGTCATTCGCCCTATGAGGGGTTGGATGGCAAACAAGAGGAATGAGCTCAAAAAGAGGAGCGAGATGGCGACACTCAACAGGAGTGTGTGGGAACGGATGAGAGGCATAGCAGGCATAGGACGTCACCTTTTATGGATGATAAGAGGAGATAAAAGTGTAACGTCTTGATGTTCTTTATGGGGGTACATAGGGTATGGTATGGGTATAGTATCCTCTCTGGCGGGTAGGGCATTCTACCAACATGGCGGTCTCCATGATAGGAGAATGTGAAGGGAGACCATTCATAAGGTGAGGACAAACGCATGAAAGCACTTTTTTTGAATTGTTCGCTCAAAAAGAGCGATGAAGAGTCGAACACACAGGCACTCTGTGCCTACGCTCAGAGGATTTTCGAGAAAGAGTCCGTCACATGCGAGCATATACGCGTTGTCGACTATTATATCCCCTTTGGCATGAAGGAGCGTGTGGACTCGAAAGATGATTGGCCTTCTTTGTTTGCTAAAGTCATGGCGTCGCAGATTCTTATCATTGGGACTCCCATCTGGTTCGGCGAGAAATCCTCTGTGGCGTCGTTGGTCATTGAACGTCTCTATGCCTTCAGTGCCGAGAAAAATGATGTCGGGCAGTATATCTACTACAATAAGGTAGCGGGTGTCATCGCCACAGGCAACGAGGATGGGGGCAAGGAGTCCTGTCGCTCTGTTCTGTATGCCTTACAGCATATGGGGTTCACCATTCCTCCCCAAGCTGACGCCTATTGGGTGGGTGAAGCGGGTCCGGGGCCCTCTTATATTGAGGAGGGGCAAGACAACGCCTTCACCCAGCGTAATACCCAGTTTCTCACCTACAATCTCTTGCACGTTGCCCGTATGTTGGACAAACAGCCCATTCCCGCCATAGGCAATGTGCGCCTCGAGACATCGTCATAGTTGTGCCATCGCTGTCACACGCATGCGGAGATATATGTGGATATGATGTGAATATGATAAAATTTCCTTGCCAAAACGAAAAAAAGAGGTTATAAACAACGATAAGGGGGGTGTGAACATAAAAAAGTGAGGATACGCTATGTTGAAGTTATTTTGGAAGAGCCGTAAGGCAGTGACGATGATAGAGTATGCCCTGATAGGCTCTCTTGTGTCGGTTGTTGCCATCGCCTCGTTGGCGTTGGTGGGTGAAGAGGTAGGCAAGGCTTTGAAAGAAGTCGAGTGCCGTCTCAAGACGAAGGGTAAAGATGGTGCTGCCAGCAAGTCTGCTTGCGCTGATAGTGGTGGTGGGTGATGAGATAGGCAAGGCTTTGAAGGAAGTCGAGTGCCGTCTCTCCACGAAGGGTAAACAGGGTGCTACTAGCAAGTCTGATTGCGCTTCCTAAGGGGTTGGTTGTGCCTTGTGAGGGGGGGGCTTGCTCATGGGAAATGGAGGGGGAGATAAAGGGGGGGCATAGAGGGCGTGTGGGGCGTCAGGGACTGGGACCTGGTGAAGGATGACAGGTTACGACGTCAGTGCTGTGGGGATTAATGCTGTTGGCGGGGGTGTCTTGCTGGCGTTGTCCTTGGCGGTTTTGCTGGTGGGGGCGGTGGCGGATGCGGCCTATCGTATCGTCCCTAACAGCTGTTCCTATGTCTTTTTGTTCTTGTGGGGGGTCTCCTTTATCTTTGTGCCTCATGCCATCCCATGGTGGGACATTGTCATGCCGCTCTTTTATGGTGGTTGCGTGTTTATGGGTGGGCTTGTGCTCTATCATCTTGGCGGTTTTGGCGCTGGTGATGTCAAATGGCTCTCAGCCATGTCTGTGTGGGCTGGCGAAGCCTATGTGGTGTCTCTCGTGATGTTGACGTTTTTATTGGGGGGTGTTTTTGTGTGTTTTTTTGTCCCATATTTATGGTATCGGGCACGAAGGGATGGGCGTCCCTTCATAGGATTTATGCGTGGTTACCCATTTCCCTTTGCCCTTCCCATAGCCTGTGCTGGCGGTCTTGTCGCATGGATGCACTATGGTCGTTTTTTCTTGCCATAGGCGCGCAATATGGCTAGGGTGAGAGATGTGGATAAAGGCGTGGAGATGGTGTGGATTGTCATTTTGTGGCGAGAGGTTTAACGTAGGGGTGAGAGAGGGAGCATAGGAAGCGATGGCTCTTAATAAGAAACAAAAGAAGTTGGCTTTAGTTGTCGTGGGTGGACTTGCCTTTATCTTGCTTGTCATCAGGCCCTTTTCTTCGGATGAAGAGCCGGTGGAGGAGACGGTGAGTGTTGAGGAGTTGGTGGGGGATGAGGATATTTTTGTTCCTATCGAGACGGAGAATGTCCTTGTCATTCCCGTTCCCCTCAAGCGGGGCACGGTCATCGGTGTCAATAGTTTAACATTGGAGGCTGTGCCTAAGGACGATATGCGGGACGATTATTTGCGTGATGCCGACTATACGGTGGAGGATTTAATAGGGAGTGTTGTCCTAGAGAATCTGGCGGCGGGGTCATTCTTACGGCGGGAGCAAGTCCATATTCCCAGTGAGGATGGGAGTCCTCTCAAGGCGTTCATGGCGTATGGCATGTCTGCCATCACCGTGCCTGTGGAATCTTATGCCAGTGTCAGTGACAGCATTGCGCCTGATGATAGGGTTGATGTCATCGTGACATTTTTGGGGGGCGGTGGTGGCGGACAAGGGGCGGGGACGTCTCTTCCCTCTAGTCGCACATTATTGCGTGATATTCGGGTGCTTGCCATTGGCGGTGTCTCGATCATCGACAATGCTGTGTCTTCGGGCGAGCAGGCGAGTCCATCGACAGGGGGTCAATTCACCGCAACCCTTGAGGTCACGCCGCGCCAAGCGGAAGAACTCTCGGTGTCAAGCCGTTTAGGCTCTATTAATTTCGTTCTTCACAAGGAAAAAGTGGACAAGCAAGAGGCGCAACGTGGCACGCACGGCAATACAGAGGCATTAGGTGAAGAGATTGTGCCATATCTTCCCAGCGTTTCTCGGGGAGGGCGGGGCGAATGATACGTTATAACGACACGTCCATCCGTGCTGTCGGGCATAGGCTTTGGCGACAAGGCTTGCGGGTGACAGCTCTCTGTGCTGTTGTGCTGGGGTGTTGGGCAGGCTATTGGGCGATGCCCCTTTATGGTGAGGATAATCCCCCCGAGCTAGGCGATGACTATCAGTATGACATTGTCGAGGTTGAGGTCTCACAGGCAAAAGTCGTTGCCACAGAGGATGCTCTCCTTGACATTTTTGTTGCTGACCCTTCTGTTGCCGATGTGCAAGTGAGTTCCGCAAACACCTTTTACATTTACGGTCGCCAGCCCGGGCGCACCACCGTGATATGTTATGGCCTCAATCAAAAAGTTGTGCGCGTCTTGGATTTACGCGTTGCCTATAACGTCTCTGAGTTAAAAAACACCATTGATACGTTGCTTCCCGATTCTCGTATCGATGTCCTATCGACGCCTCGTGGCATTATGTTGACGGGACAGGTGGATACGCCGCAAGGCTCGCTCACGGCGCGTCGATTGTCGGAGCAATATCTCCAAGCGTTAGGGGCTGAGTCGGATTTGCTGATAGACAATGTAGCGGTTGCAGGTGCGAATCAAGTCAATCTACAGGTCAGGGTGGCGGAGGTGAGTCGTGAGGTAGGGGAGCTCATCGGTGTGAATTTAGAAGGGGCGCGCACGGCTGGCGACCACCAAGTCTTTTCGGCATTTCGCCGCACGTTCAGGCAGGATCGTTCACAGCAGGGCGGCGGCTCGTCATCCTCCCAACAAAATCAATCGGACATTGTCGATATTACGGGCAACATCATCACGGAGGTGAGTCGCGCATCCGCTGAGAATTTGCTGTTAGGTTTTAGCGGGGCATGGGGCGCTTTTTATGCCATGCTGGACTTGTTAGAGGATGAAAATCTCGTCACGACATTGGCAAAGCCTAATTTGACAGCCCTGTCGGGGGAAACAGCGAGTTTCTTAGCGGGAGGGGAGATCGGTGTGCCTACCGCTGGTGGCAACAATCAAGGGACATCTGTCACATTTCGCCCCTTTGGTGTGTCGCTGGAATTTACGCCAACCATTTTGACATCTGGACGGATTTCCCTCAATATCAATGTTGAGGTGAGCAATGTCAGTTCCTCTAATTTGGTAACAGCGGATGGGTTGCGGATTCCGAGCCTCAGCACGCGTCGCGCCAGCACGACCGTTGATATGGCCAGCGGGCAGAGTTTTGCCATCGCCGGCTTGTTGCAGAGCGATTTGAATAGCGCTGTGGACCAATATCCTTTTTTGAGTCATATTCCCGTTCTTGGCGCGCTGTTTCGTTCTGATAGTTTTCGTCGTCGGGAGAGCGAATTGGTGATCATCGTCACACCTCTGGTGGTCGAGCCGGTATCGACCGAGGTGCTACGCACACCTCTTGATGACGGGCATTTTAACACGCAAGTGGAGCGTGTCCTCACCCGTCGTATCTTTGAATATCAGCCAGATACGGAAGAACGCGGCGAGGATGTTTTGCGTTTGCCAGGCTATCTTGATATTGGGGGATTCATGGTGAAATGAGACGTCATCGTGCCACGTTTCTTATCCTTATGATGGCATGCCTTGCGGTGACGTCATGCTCGACCATTAAGGACGCCGCGTCCCATCGTAAGCTCCATGAGGGTTTGGCGAAACCTATGGTGAAACGTGAGACGCGTTCTTTTTTCCTTCATCTCTCTCAGGCGACTCCTCTCGCGCCTCAATTGCCTATGATTGCCCGTATCGTTGAGTCTCAGGGGAGTCCTTCGAAACTCACCTATCGTATCACGCCCCTTGATGGCGACATGAGCCATCGTGCCATTGGCGCTGTGCGTCACTATATTCTTGATTTAGGGGCGCGGGCGCGTGACATCTCTGTCCATGTGAGCGGCGCGCCCGCTGGACATCTTCTCAACGCGCCTCTTCCCGCCCAAGATGGCAAGAGCGTCATGGTGAGTGTGGACCGCTATGTCGTTCTTCCTCTTTCCTGTTTGGATGTGGCGCAAATCCATCAAGTAGGCGGTAATATCTCTTCTCCGAATTTACGTAGTGGCTGTGTGGTGGAACATAATCGGGCGACACAGGCGGCTTATCCTCAAGATTTGTATCGGGCACAGCAGCTTGAGCCAGCGCTATCGCCACGGAGCGCGTCCGCTGTGGAGCGTTATGAAGAAGGAAGCGGTGGAGGAGAGCAGGGGGGCGGTTTAGTCGGTGGTGGTGCTTTTGGCGGACAATAGGACGTCATCAGTTTGTCCTTGTTTTTTTCCCCATCATGGATTAGTATATAGAGGTGTGTTCCTTAAAACAATAAAGGGTGTTTTGTGATGGCTATTCATCGAACGGGGTCGGGAGGGGCAATCCAAGAGGGCGTGTTGGCGTTCCTGAGCGATAAGGACTCTGAGGAAGCTTTGAGCCGATTTGCCGACAGGAATCGTCTTGCCGTCATCGACTTTCAGCGTGGCGGTATTCAGCAGGCGATTAAAGAGCTGGCAGGGCGCACATCGCCCAGTCGTCTCGTTGTCGATGTATCAAAATCGAGGGACATCGCTCGGGATGTCATACATCTGGCGTCTCTGTGTGACACCGATACATCATTGGTGCTGATAGGCGACAGCGGGAGCATCGACCTTTATCGGGAGATGATGAGTCTTGGTGTGACCGACTATGTTGTCAAGCCGCTCAATATGGAGAATTTATATAATGCCTTTAATGTGCGTTCTGGAGCGTCGCGGGCAAACAAGCTCATAGGCGTCATTGGCACAACGGGGGGGTGTGGTGCGACCACCATCACAGCAGGTGTAGGTTTGTATTTGTCGGGCATGAATAAGCGTCATAGTTGCGTGATCGATTTTGATACCCAGTTTGCGACATTGTCCTTGATGTATAATCGTGAGCCTAATGTGGCGATTTTTGAGGCGTTGCGTCATCCCGATAGGGTTGACCGCCTCTTTCTTGACCGCTCTACTGAGAAGATTAACGAACGTTTATCCTTGTTGAGCGGGAGGGTAGAGGATGACACAGAAGGTGGGCGTTTTGCGACGAAGTATGCAGGGTTGCTGAGCCATGTGGACCCCTTCTTTCGTTGTACCATATGCGAGGCGCCTCGATGGCTTGATAAGGCGTGTGCTGCCGTGATAGAGAATGCTCAGATTCTGATCATTGTGACGCCGCCGGACATTGTCGGTTTTCGCAATGCCGTAGAACTCTTTAAGGTTGCCACCGATGAAGGCAGTGGTAAGACGCGTGTCGTTGTTGTCGTCAATAAGAAGGGCATGTATCGGCGAGGCGAATTCGATGCCGAGCAATTTCACAATGTGACGGGGGCGTCCATCGACTACACGATCAATTTTGATAATACCGCTCTGGATGCCTTGAATAGTGGTGATATTCTTTCCAATACGCGCTCGCAATTGTATCAAGGCATCGCCTTATTGGCTGGTGATATTCTTGGCGAGACAGGGCCGACGAAAAGGAAGGAAAAGGGTACGCTTGCTAAGATGTTCTCGTGATGGGTGAGAGGCGAGGAGAAGACCATGAACAAGACCATGAACCATGTGTTGGGTAACGTTATGATAGAGAGAATAGGGTAAGACGATGGCTTTTGGTAAAAAAAGGCCTGTGGCAGAGCCACAGAGCGCGCCACAGGAGCAAGCGCCACCGCCTCCTCAAGCGCCACAAGGCATGCCAGATACGGGCTATCCTTCCGCTGACCAGCAGCAGGAGGCATTCCGCGATTTTGCGTCTTACCATGACGCCAATGTCCATGACGCCCATGGCGCCCCGGGTGCGCAGTCGGTAGAAGGCGATACGTCTGATGTGCATGAGAAAAGAAGTCGTGACATTGCGCGCATTTATGAAGGGGCTGTGGATGAGGTGACGCGCTCAGCCAGACGGAGCGTCATCACGAAGGAAGATAGGGATTTTCTTTACAATGATGTTATCAAGCAGATCAACATCGAGGATGCTCGGGAGATGGATAGGGAGAGTTTCCATGATATGATCAGTCTCATCCTCAATGACTCTATCACCAAACGTTCCATAAGGCTCAATGCCACAGAACAGAATCAGATAACGAAGGAACTTGTCGATGACATGTTGGGTTTGGGCCCCATTGACGAGTTGCTAGAGGACGATACGATCAATGACATTTTGATTAATGGGCCGAGCATGGTGTATGTGGAGCGGCGAGGCAAGTTGGAGGTCATTGATGTGCAATTTCGTGACCAAGAGCATCTTATGAACATAGCCCAGCG
The DNA here is from genome assembly GCA_014332745.1 of Alphaproteobacteria bacterium GM7ARS4. Lineage (NCBI taxonomy): Bacteria > Pseudomonadati > Pseudomonadota > Alphaproteobacteria > Alphaproteobacteria bacterium GM7ARS4. The sequence goes on from JACONL010000004.1 coordinate 62,434, forward strand.
CATGGCGTCTCGTGTGGGGCGTCAAGTGGATGAGAGCAGTCCTCTGACGGATGCTCGATTGTTGGATGGCAGTCGTGTGCATATTGCCTTTCCGCCTGTGGCGTCCAATGGCCCTTATATATCGATACGTAAGTTTGCCAAGCAGAGGATAGGTCTTGATAGCATGGTGCGTAATGGCAGTATTTCTGAGGGGATGGCGAAGGTTATGGATATTGCGGCGGCCTGTCGCTTAAACATTGTGGTGGCGGGAGGCACGGGGGCTGGCAAGACGACGGTGTTGAATGCGCTCTCTCAAAAGATTGACTCTAAGGAGCGTATTCTCACGGTGGAG
>JACONL010000004.1:62813-69850 GCA_014332745.1 Alphaproteobacteria bacterium GM7ARS4
AGGACACGTTAGAGCTCCAATTGCAACAGCCGCATGTGGCGCGTCTGGAATGTCGCGCCGCCAATTCAGAAGGCGTTGGCTCGATAGACACGCGTGAGTTGGTGCGCAATGCGTTGCGTATGCGTCCAGACAGGATTATTTTGGGCGAGGTGCGTGGGCCTGAGGTGTTTGATATGTTGCAAGCCATGAACACAGGCCATGATGGCTCTATGGCGACGATTCACGCCAACAATCCTGTGGATGCGTTGCGCCGTATCGAGAACATGATGGCACAGACGGGGATGCATTTGCCGGTTGCTGTTGTCAGGCAGTATATTCAAAGTGCTCTCGATATGATTATTTTCGTTCAGCGTATGCGTGACGGCGTCAGGCGTGTCTCTGGCATCATGGAGATTACGGGCATGGAGGGCGATACCATTGTCACGCAGCCCGTTTACGAATTCACCATTAATAGTGTGGGAGCTGATGGTAAAATTGAGGGTTCTTATGAGTCTTCTGGTCTCAAGCCACGTTTCTTGGACAAGGCGCGCGACTATGGGTTGCACATCGAATTGCTAGAAGCCATTGGTTTCGAGGGTGAGATCGAGCGTTAGGATATGGTTGGGATGACGGGTCGTGTGTGATGACGATAGAGGTGATCATTTCTCTTATTGTGCTGTCTGTGGCGGCGTGGTGGGTTCTTTCTCAGGAAGAGGAGGAATTCGACATAGAGAAGCGCCTTCTTCTTGGCAATTATAAGGCGGCGATTGACCGCTCTCGCCAGCGTTCTCACGAGGCACAGCAGCGCCACACAGGACAGAAAAACACATTTTTCGGGCGTCTTCTCGTTATGCTCGACCGTAATATCCATAGGGCGGAGCTCGATATTCCGGCACGGACATTCTTGATGTTGTATGGCGTTCTGTCCATGGGCACTGGTTTTATCATTTCCAATCTGTCTGTTTTTCCTCTCTTTCCTGCCGCTATTCTTGGGGCGGGTTTGGTGGGGGGCGTCTTTTACTTTTACGTGCGTGTGGTCGAGGGGCGAAGGATACAGAAATTTCTTGTGCAGTTTCCTGATGCTCTTGATTCCATCACACGTGGTGTGCGTTCGGGGCTTCCTATCAGCAAACAGATTCAAGTATTGGGGCGTGATTTTTCCGAGCCTCTGGCGGGAATTTTTCGTCGCGTCAATGACTTTATGGTGTTGGGCGATAGCCTTGCTGAGGCTTTGCGTAAGGTCAGCCAAGAGTTTTATCTTCCTGAATTTCAGCTCTTCACTGTTGCTGTCAATATACAGCAGAAAACGGGGGGCAACCTCAGCACCGTCCTCGAGAATATCGCCAACACCATTCGCAGTCGATTAGAGTCGAGGTCTAAGTTGGAGGCGAGTGTTTCTCAGGCGAAAAGTGGCGCTTATATTATTGGCTCTGCTCCTCTCGCTATGGTTTTGCTCCTTAATTTGATACAGCCAGACCACTTCACGCCACTCTTTGATACGGCGACGGGGCATAATTTGCTGTGGCTCATCGCGATTTTTTACGGATGCACGGTGCTCTCTTTCAAATATCTGCTCAGAGATAGGTTTTAAGATGTTAGAATTTTTAAGCGACCCTTCTGTTTTGTTTGGCATCGTCCTTCTCGTAGGCGTCGCTGTCATGCTCTTGTCGGACGATGACCCTTTGGAAAGGCGTATGCGTCAGGTGCGTAGAGGTTTAAAGAAAAAGGGGATACAGGGTGATACGGAGGAGGAGGAAGATGTGACGTCTATGGTGAAGGAGGAATTAGGCAAGGTTGTGCATGTCGCAAAGAAGACGATCAAGCCTGTGCAGGTGTTAGGTGAGGAGGGCGTTCATAAGATGACGGCGCAGCTACGCGCGGCGGGGTATCGCGGCACCGAGAACATCATCATTTTTATCTTGTGGAAGATTTTTGCGGCGATTCTCTTGGGCGGGTTAACATTGATATGGATTTTTAGCGGTGTAGAGAGTTTGACTCCGTTGGATTATGGCTTGTTTTTTGGCGCATTGACCGTTGGTTGGTTCTCTATAGATTTTGGCGTGCGTTTTCTGGCCAACAAGCGTCGCTTGCGCTTGCGCAAGACCCTACCAGATGCTGTTGATATTTTGCTCATCTGTGTGCGTTCAGGCATGACGTTCGAGGCATCGATGCAGCGTATCATTGTTGAGATGGGCGACTTTCACAAGGATATTGTGGATGAGTTCAGCTTAACACTCTCCGAGATGCAATATCTTAATGAACGCACCGATGCTTTGCGCAATTTTGCTGACCGTGTCGGCTTGGACGAAGTGAAATCCTTTGCGGCGACGATTATTCAAGCGGATAAGCATGGGACGTCGATTTCTGATGGTTTGACGGTCTTTAGTGAAGAGATGCGCAAAGCCCGTCTTTTTGAGATCGAAAAATGGTCGGCAAAAGTCCCTACCTTGATGACACTTCCTATGGCGCTCTTTCTTCTTCCTGTGTTCTTCATCATCACTTTGGGCCCCGGGATTATTTCTGCATTGAATGCGTTTTAGGAGGCGTGGTGAGCATGGCGAGGGACTCTTTCTGGCATCGACGTTCGGGCATGGCGCTTTTAGAGTTTGCGCTGACGAGCGTGATTGGTTTGACATTGTTATTGTCTTCCCTTGGGTTGGGGTATCGTTATATGATGCAGGCGCGTTTTGACGATGCTGCCCGTGAGGTGACTCGTCTATGTCTTGCGAGAGCTGGTTTGCCTGATGCATGCAAGAACATCAAGGAGGTGAGGCGCATGGTCTATGAAAATCTCAAGGGCTCTTTTGATGAAGAGAGGATCATGGCTTATGGGAGGAGTTACAAGGATATTAAAAAGGCGGTCATAGGACATAAGCCGGGGGACATCTTCGAACAGGTCGCTGATGAGGACGATGAACGTCGAGCCCTTGTGAATAAGAGTCGGTTAAACAAGGGTCCTTTTGTGGCGTACGAATTGGATTATGATTTAGCGATGCCTATCGCCTTCGTTCCAGATGGTCTGTGGGATTTGCGAAGCTATGTCATCATCTATAACGAAGGAGAGTGAGTGACGGCATGAAGAGGGCGTGGGCCTATCATGGGTGTTTTTGTGTGAAACATAGGGAGGGAAGGCGTGTGGGCGGGCGTCGTCGTGGCGCTATTCTTGTAGAATTTGTTCTCATTGCCACCTTTATTGGCATTCCTCTCTTGTCGTTCATTGTCGATGTAGGGCGTTACTTCAAGACATTGAGTGGTCTGAATCGCACGACCAATATCGTTGCGGATATTGCGAGCAGGGGGACGCCTTTTGACTTGTGTTTTGTGGACCAGATGATTGCCTTTGAGGTCGATGTAAGTGCCCGCCATCGCCTTGGAAAGGACGATTTTTTAGTCGTCATTTCCGAGATAGAAATTTACGACGAGGCAAAGACGCATGCGCCTCTTATTACAGCACAGAGCAGGCGAGGATTGCTCAAGGCGGAAAGTCGCATCGGGAAAAAAGTCGGCAAGCAAGCGAAAATTGATAAGAATTTGCGAGGTCTCAAGGAGTCCCTTGTGAACATTGATGGGGGACGCCCACCGGGTGTCTTGCCAACGGATCTTCCCGAACGGGTCATTGCTGTCGAGAGTTGGATAAGGTTTGTTCCTTTTTCTGGCTTCTTGCCATTTGCCGCATTTCCTGATATTGTGTATTCCGATGTCGCCGTTCGCTCGTATCGTTTAGGTGTGGGAGGTTTAGACACCCTTGCCCCGCCACGTAACAAGAAAAACGAGAAAAAATGCACGTAGCGTGTTGTGTCATGTGGGCAGGATAGAACAAGGAGAAGGATGATGGGCATATCGTTGTATGGGATAGGAAAGAGGCGTCATGGTGTCTGGTTTGCGCTGTATATTCTTGCGACTCCGGCCATTGTCACGTTGGCGGGGGGAACGGTTGATTATTCACGCATGCATTTGGTGAAGTCGCGCCTCATCACGGCCGTTGATAGTGCGGCATTGGCGGCATCTGGCCTACAGGGTGAGCCAGAGAAGCAAAAAGAGATTGCCGAGCGTTATGTCAAGGCGCTGTTCCCAAAACGTTATATGGGGACGACTCCTCTTAAGGTGACGGTGACGACAAGTGATGAAGGCGCAGAAACACAGACGATCGAAGTTCATGCGCAGACAAAATTCTCCATGAATTTTGTCAGTATGGGCGGCCTTATCGAGCAATTCAAGGATATTCCCATTTCTTGGACATCTCGTGCCGCATGGGGGCTCAGCACGGCAGAGATTGTGTTGATACTAGACCATTCGGCAAGCATGAGCACGAGTGATGGCTGTTCTACGGGTGCGCCATGCACGCGCCTACAGGCCGTCAAAGAAGTGGCAACGAATTTCATTAATGACGTTTTCACTGGCGAGGACACGTCTGATGATAGTGGTGGTGATAGTGGTCGAGGCATTGCCGTCTCTCTTGTTCCTTTTTCGAGTTTTGTCGGTTTTACACAAGCCCAGAGAACCCTTTTCATGCGCATGGGGCGCTCCCATGCCGATGCGCTTCTGATCCAGCGTCATAGCGATAACATTCGAACGCCTACAGCCCATCCCCATCTTGTCTGTTTGGCGAATCGTGTGCGTCCGGGGGCTCAGAAAATCACCCGTAGCGATTCTTATCGCTATGATTTTGCCACACTCCTCGATATCAACGATAGATTGCCAGACCCGTCAGAACCGTCGAGCTGGTTTTATCAGCCCCATTTTTACATGTCCTATGCTTATGGCTCATTTTCTTGCGATAAGCGTGTTTCGTCTAACCCTCATGGGTATGTCGATGGCGCTATCTCTCCGGGCAATTTGCCGTCTGATGCTCTTGCCGCGCAGAGTAGCTATGTTGTTCCCTTGACGTATGACAAAGATCATTTACTGGCGTCCATCGCGCACCTACAACCCACAGGGGCGACATCGATGCTTGACGGCATGAAGTGGGGATTTCGCGCGCTCTCTCCTGATTGGCGGGGCATATGGCTAGAGCCCCGCACGTTGGCGCCTATACAGGACAAGCCGAAAGAGAGCATTGCTTGGACAGCTCGGCAAGTGCGCTCGGACGATAGTTTGCGTCAAGTGCGTAAGTATATTATTTTACTAACAGACGGTCTGTCAAATTTACCTTCTCAGTCATCTTATGGATTCCATCCTCAGCGGCGTTGCTCCCGTTTTGATGATATGATAGGGCCAAGTTCCCGTTCTTATACCGAAGATTTTTATGATGCATACTATGGTGTGACGGGGTTTCGGAGTCTCTGTCTGCCAGCGGCGCGTCATCACACGCCTGCGGCGTATCACGTATTGCGAGGGAGTACACGGACGGACGGACGTTCTCAAATTTATAGCACTGGTGATGCGACAAATCATCATATGGTGGGTGCGATGTACCAAGAAGTGCGGGAGCGCATGGTGCGCGAGTTATGTACACAAATGCACAGGTTGGGCGTAGAGATTTATAGCGTAGGGTTTCTTCTGACGGATGCGGAAGTGCGGTCTTCCGCTCTGGCAGAGTGTGTGAAAGAGGAAAATCGCTTTATTGCTGAGGATAAGGAAAAATTGCAGGAGGTCTTTGATAGGATTGTGCAAATCATTGCTCGTTCACAGCGTCTAATTCCTCCTCCTTCTCCCTGAGCATGGTGTGTGAGGCTGTGCCTCTCCCATCCTTCTCTCATGTCCCTTTATGGGCTATTGTTCTCCATGGGCATGGATGATGTTTCTCCATATTTTCTGCAAGGCAGACACAAAGGAGCGTATCATCTCTTCGCTATGGAGGGGCGTTAGGGTCACGCGCAAGCGTTCTGTTTTTTTAGGGACTGTCGGATAATTGACGGGTTGGACATAGTGTCCTTGCTGGAGGAGCGCGTCGCTGATATGACGACAGCGTTGTGCATCACCCACGATGATGGGGATAATATGGCTTGGTGACGGAGAGAACGGGATACGGGCTGTTTGTAATTGTCGTTTCATGGCGTCGGCGCGTTGGCTTAGTTGGGCGCGTAATTGAGGCCTGTGGCGGAGGAATTGCATGGCATGGAGAGCGCCCGCCGCGATGGCTGGAGGAAGAGACGTCGTAAAGATAAATCCAGGGGCTGTGGAACGGATGAAGTCGATGACAGATTGTTGAGCGGCAATGTATCCTCCCATGACACCAAAGGCTTTGGCAAGGGTGCCTTGGATGATATCGATATGTTCCATGACGTGGGCTCTTTCGCCGCCGCCGCCGCCTTCGTTGCCGTAAAGGCCGACCGCATGGACTTCGTCCACATAGAGCAGGGCATTGTAGCGTTTGGCAAGAGTAACAATATCCTCCAGAGGTGCGAAGTCGCCATCCATAGAATAGACGGATTCGCAGACAATCATTTTCGGGTGTTGTGTGGGCAGTGCGCGCAGATGGCGTTCGAGGTCCTTCATATCGTTATGTCGAAAGATGTGTTTTTGTGCGTGGGAGGCGCGTATGCCATGGATGATTGAGGCATGATTGGAGGCATCTGACAGAAAAATCCAGTGCGGGTGCGAGCGTCCAATGGTGGTGAGGGTTGTCTCATTGGCGACATAGCCTGATGTAAAGAGAAGAGAGGCTTCTTTTTTATGGAGTTGTGCGATTTCCTGTTCTAAGTCGACATGGAGATTGGTTGTGCCTGAGATATTGCGTGTGCCGCCGCTCCCGCCACCATGGTCAGCAAGGGCGTCTTGCATGGTGCGGATAACGTGCGGATTTTGTCCTTGTCCGAGGTAATCATTGGAGCACCATATAATGACACGTCTTTTTGTGTCGAGGCGAGCATAGGGGAACTCTTCTCCTTGGTGATAGAGATTAACAAACCATCGATAGCGTTCTTCATCTTTTATCGTCTGGATGTGGGAGAGGAAGAGTGAATCGTAGTCCATGCTGGTCTGTGAGGATCAAAAAGAGAGGACGGGTGAGCGCGGCAGGAATCGAACCTGCGACCCAGTGATTAAAAGTCACTTGCTCTACCGACTGAGCTACGCGCCCCTACCTATCTACGTATGGTCGCACCTCTATGATATGG
>JACONL010000005.1 GCA_014332745.1 Alphaproteobacteria bacterium GM7ARS4
ACCCCTTATGACGCCATGCTCTTTCGCTGACGGTGAGTCGTTCATCGAGAGTCCATTGTTTTGTGGCGAGGCGTTCAAAGATGATATAGAGGGTCATGAGTTTGCTGAGGGACGCTGGATACATGGGACGAGACGCATTGAGAGAATAAAGGACTGTGCCATGGTGATAGTCCATGAGCATGGCATGACGAGCGCGCGTATAGACGGGAGGGTAGAGAACCCTCTTGTGTGCCTCCCTCCCGTCTCTTTGTTCGTTCTTCTCTGTTGTCCTGTGAGCCGATACGGGATGGAGACCATAGAGACAGACAGAACAGGTGATAAAAAAGGTGATACACGATACGAGGTATTTAATGGCCCTCTTCCTCCGCTGGTATCACGAACGCATCGTCATATCCTTGGTCGATAAAGCCTTGTAAGAGGGTTTGAAACTGCTCTTTATCACGAAAAGGGCCTAAACGGACACGGTAGAGTGTGTCGCCTTCTTTGGTGAGCGTTTCTTTAATATCTGTTGGCACAACGTGCGAAAAAGAGAGTTTGAGACGTTGGGCGTGATAGAAATCGTGAAAAGCGCCTACCTGTATGTAGCGTCCCACCAGTGTTCCCCCATGGTCTGACATGGCTTGAGAGCCGTTGCCTTCTTGACGGTTCAGTGCGTGGTGTGTAGAGGCTCTTTGTCGTCGACTCTCTTTCCACGTCTTGAGGGCAATGGCGTCACCAGCGAGTGCTGCCGCCTGTAGGCTTTTATCTTTAAGGATTTGGATACGGACACGCGCCTTTCCTTGTTCTAGGAATCCCAATTGACGGGCAGCGCGTCGGGACAAATCAATGATACGTTCGCCAACAAAGGGACCTCTATCATTGACTCGTAAGATGAGAGAACGACCATTCTCTAAGTTGGTGACACGCACATAGCTGGGCATGGGGAGGGTTTTGTGGGCTGCCGTGAGCATTTCAGGGTCAAAAATCTCTCCGTTGGCCGTGCGCTTGCCAGCAAACGCGCTACCATACCAAGAGGCAATTCCTTCCTTGTCATACGCATAATCGACTTTGGGATAATAACGTCTTCCCTCTATTTCATAAGGAGAGCCTATTTTATAAGCGCCTTGTTCTGCTTTAAGGGATTGGTCTAAAGTGCGCACCTCTTCCTTTTTTGTAGGGACGGGAGGGGTTGGCTTATGAAATGTCGTTTCATGCTCTTGTTGGGGCAAAAGGCCACAAGACGCTATGGAGAACATAATGCCGAGACATAATAAGAGGCCCTTAAAGCAAGAGAGGTATGATGTATGGTGCATGGTGTGCTCTGTCCCTATTGTTTCATTCTTGCAATGCATCGGCAAGCATGCCTATAGAGATAGCAAAATAATCGGAACGATTCCATAAAAGGATGGTCTCGAAATTCGCAAGGGCAAGAAAGGCGCGCCTGCTGTTTCGTTCAGGGAGAATCAGGGCGGCGGTGGTCGCTGGAGGAAGGAGGCGTTTTTCTTGGTTCAGTGGTGTCACACCCCTGTCCCACCATGTCGCCATGTCGCGCCACTTGTCCTGATGGCGTCCTCCCCAATGGGGTTGAAATGTGGAAGGAAGAGTCACCTCAAACCCCCATCCCTCCCCCTCTTGCCATCCCAATGACGACAGAAGAGACGCTGCCGACGCTAAGGCGTCATCGGTTCGATGCCATATATCTTTCTTTCCATCGCCATTATAGTCCACAGCGTAGGCTCGATAGGTCGAGGGAATAAATTGCACTTGCCCCATGGCACCAGCCCAAGAGCCTCGCATATCCTCCGACGCCACATATCCTTGGTCTATCATGTGGAGAGCGGCGAGAAGTTCTTGGCGGTAGAACGCCTTTCTTCTACTACCATAGGCAAGGGTTGCAAGGGATGGAATCACGGCATGGCTTCCTGTGTGGTCTCCAAAGTCGCTCTCAGCCCCCCATAGGGCGACAATCACGTAGCGTGATACGCCGTAGCGTGTCTCCAGCGCGTCAAGAAGGTCTTTATGACGTATAAGATGTTTTTTCCCCTTATCGATGCGTTGTTCATTGACGACATGCTCTAAGTAGCGCGCTAATGTGATGCGGTATTCGGGTTGGTTATTGTAGAGAGAGAGGACAGCATCTAATGGCACTGTCATGCTGTTCAATGTCGCCTCTAGCGTTTGAGCAGAAATTCCTTCCCCTCTTGCTTCGTCATAGAGCGCATGACGCCATGCCATGAAATGTCTGTCCTCAGCATGAGCCGTTGATAGAGCACTCCAGAAGAGGACGCCCCCGAAGAGGACACGTATGACGCCATAGAGATATGTTCTCCATGACACCATGCATGGGATGGCGTGACGATGGCAACATAAGGGGGACAGCATATTACCGCGCCTCCCAACGCGCGCTGATATTGACGGCTGGCGCTTGTAACGTGATGGCAGAAAGAGAGATATAATCCACACCCGTTGTGGCAATATCACTGATATTGTCTAAGGTGACACCTCCCGATGCTTCGGCAACAGCGCGTCCTCGAATATGACGTACGGATTGGTTCAGCATGGCGGGTGTCATATTGTCGAGGAGGATGTATGAAATCTCATGGCGCAAGGCGGTCGCAACCTGTTCTAACCTGTCGCATTCCACAATGATACTATGCCAAGGAGGCGCATGCGCTTTATGTCCCTTTATTTTTTTTGCCATGGATGTCAGTAATCTGTCGAGATCGCCGCCAGATGCGAGAATATGGTTATCTTTGATGAAGAGAGAGTCTTTCAGGTGATGGCGATGATTGAGCCCCCCACTCAAGGCTGTGGCATATTTACTGAGATAACGCATGGCGGGAATGGTCTTGCGTGTGTCTAAGAGACGTGCTTGAGAATGACGTATTTTTTCCACATAACGTGCCGTGAGCGTGGCGATACCACTGAGGATTTGTATGACATTGAGGCATGGGCGTTCTCTCGAGAGAAGGAAGACACTATCATGGCTTTGAATGGAGGCGAAGTCTGTATGTGCCTTCAGTTTTGTTCCATCCTGACAGAAAAACGTTATATGGCATGGCGGGGAAGGATAAAAAAAAGGGAGGATAATACTGCCAGCGAGAGTCATGTCTTCTTGGGCTTGGAGGGTCAGCGTTCCTGCTGTCTTGGTGGCACTATATTTGCTTGTTACGTCATGGGCGGCGCCGTCTTCTTTGAGGGCGAGGGTGGCGAGGGTGCGCATCTCATCACGTAGCGCTTTTGCCTGCCGTGTGTGCGCCAATGATGTGGGCGAGAGAGCGTATGGCGCGTTTGACAATGCTAGCAAGGCGTGCGTGGTGGCGGCGACATGTCTAACATGCGGCGAAGCGGTTTTGATGCGGCTTCCCGCAATTGGGATGCGATCGTCACCTGTGGTTGCATAGTCGCCAGCGCCGTATAGAGCTTTTCCATGCTGTTCATGGCCATATAGGGGCATTGGGCACAGCTACATTGGGCATCAGGACCCGGCGCTTCGTAAAATGTTTTGTCTGGCGCAATTTTACGCATTTGGTGGATGATATGGCTTTCTGTCGCCACGATAATCTCGTCATGGGGGGATGTCCGCACAAAATGTAACATGGACGACGTCGAGCCAATATGGTCAGCATGGGTCAAGATGGCGTCTGGACATTCTGGATGGGCTGACACAACGGCTTTGGGGTGGCGATGTTTCATTTTTAGGAGCGCTTTTTCGGAAAATTGCTCATGGACGATGCATGTGCCTGGCCAAAGCACCATAGGGCGTCCGCTCTTTTTTTGTAGATAGCGTCCTAGATGTTGATCTGGTGCGAAAAGGATGGGCTGGCTCACGGGGATCTGCTCGATAATCTTGAGGGCGTTACTCGATGTGACAATAATATCAGAGAGGGCTTTGACCTCTGCGGAACAATTGATGTATGTCAATGCAAGATGATGGGGATGTTGAGCGCGAAATTGGCGAAAACGTTCTGGTGGACACGACTCTTCCAACGAACATCCAGCATTCATATCTGGGACGAGCACCATACGCTCTGGCGAGAGGATTTTTGCCACCTCTGCCATGAAACGAACACCGCAAAAGACAATAACATCGGCGTCGGTGGCGGCAGCACGCCTCGACAAATCGAGGGAGTCGCCAACGAAATCGGCAATATCTTGGATGTCTTCCTCTTGGTAGTAATGTGCCAAGATGACGGCGCGTCGTTTGATGCGTAAATCGTTGATGGCCGACTCCAAATCTGACGGAACAGAGGACACAGGAGGCACGGAGGGTGATGTCGTCAAAGGCGTCATAAGATGTGTGGTGGAGGATTGCGTCACACTGCCCTATACATCTAAGAACATTTTGTCTTTATTGCAAGTGTGCGGGCTGTCTTTTTATGGGAAGAAGGCTTTTTTCCCTTGGTATATGGCGTGGTCTCCCAGCTCTTCTTCTATGCGGAGCAGGCGGTTATATTTGGCGAGCCGTTCACCTCGCGCCATAGAACCAGTCTTTATCTGTTGGCATTGAAAGCCAACAGCGAGGTCAGCAATGGTCGTATCCGTTGTTTCCCCTGAACGATGTGACATGACGCGCCTATAATGGTGCTGTTGTGCCAAGTGGAGGGTTTGCTCTGTCTCGCTGATTGTGCCGATTTGGTTGACTTTGATGAGGATGGCGTTTGCGCATTGTTTATCTATTCCTTGCTGTAAGCGTTGGCTATTCGTCACGAAGAGGTCATCGCCCACAAGCTGTATATTCTGTCCTTGCATGGCCGATGTCAAGGCGACCCACCCCTCGACATCATCGTCGCTGAAGGGGTCTTCGATGGACACAAGAGGATAATCTTTACAGAGAGTCTGATACCACTGTACGAGTTGCGCCTTATCATATGGCGTGCCGTCTATATGGTAGAGTCCATCTTTGTAGCACTCATTCGCTGCCACATCGAGGGCGAAGGCGATGTCGTCGCCCAGGCGATACCCCGCCTTTTCAATGGCGTGGCTGAGTGTATCCAGTACATCGCGTGTATTCTCTAAGGCGGGAGCAAATCCCCCTTCATCACCCACAGATGTCGCCAATCCCTTCTCTTGGAGGAGCATACGTATGTGATGGAAACATTCGGCAGACCAACGGACAGCCTCAGTCAAAGAGGGCGCATTCCATGGCACGAGCATAAATTCCTGTACATCAAGGGGATTGTCAGCATGACATCCGCCATTGACCACATTCACGAGAGGCACAGGGAGGTGATAGGCACATACGCCACCGATATAGCGATAAAGAGACATGTGAGCATTTTGTGATGCCGCCCGTAGACATGCTAGACTGACGCCAAGAAGAGCATTCGCCCCTAGCTGTTCTTTCTGCGCGCTTCCATCCAGTGCACAGAGAAGTCCATCGATGGAGGCCTGTTCATCAATGGCCATGCCTTCTAAGGCTGGCGCGATCATCTCATGGACGTGACGCACAGCTGTTAGGACTCCTTTCCCTAGGTAGCGTGCCTTATCACCGTCGCGTTTCTCGCATGCTTCATATTGTCCCGTGGAGGCGCCAGAAGGCACACATGCACAGCCCATGACTCCGTTATCTAGGCGCACATCAACCTCGACCGTTGGCCAACCCCGACTGTCAAGAATCTCCCTAGCGCGTACCTGCACAATTGATGCATGGTGGGGGGTATGTTTCATGCGGTATCTTGAGTCTTGTGCTTGATGAACGTATCTATCTGTTTGAGAGGGGTAAGAAGATTGTCTAATTGGGTGAGTGTCAGCATATTTGCCCCATCAGATGGCGCTTTGTCTGGCGTGTCATGCACCTCGACAAAGAGCGCCGCAATCCCAACCGCCACAGCAGCCCGTGCCAAAGGCGCAATGAACTGGCGGTGACCCCCACTCTGCCCTTCCCCTACCGCGCCCCCGGGCAATTGCACAGAATGCGTGGCATCGAAGACAACGGGATACCCCAAACGACCTAAAAGAGGCAAGGAACGCATATCATTCACGAGCATATTATAGCCAAAACTGCTCCCACGTTCGGTGACAAGAATACGCTCGTTACCGCATGCCGATATTTTGTCCACCACATGAGCCATATCCCACGGGGCAAGGAATTGTCCTTTCTTGACGTTGATGACGTTTCCTGTCTCTGCTGCCGCACAGAGCAAATCCGTTTGTCTACAGAGAAATGCCGGTATCTGAATAATATCGGCAATTTTTGCCACATCAGCGCATTGATGGGCTTCATGGACATCGGTGATGACAGGACATTGAAATTCCTTACGAAGAGCGTCAAGGATGACCAGCCCTTTTTCCATGCCTATACCCCTGTTGGCGTGGTATTTTGAGCGATTGGCTTTGTCGAAGGAACTCTTAAAAATCAATCGAACGCCATGGGTGTCAGTGATGTGGCAGAGTTTCTCTGCCATCATACGTGCGTGGGACAGACTTTCTAAGGCGCATGGCCCTGCAATGATGACAAGGGGGGCGTCATGGCCTAGGCGGATATGCTCGCCTATTGTCACACACCGCTGAGGGCGAGAGGCAAGGGCCCATGGTGTCTGTGATGATATGGTTTTATTCTGTGTATGGCGTTGGGACATCGTGTTTGTGTGGGTGCTTGGGGAGGCCCCTCTGAGGCGATGGGGCGATGGCGTTCATTCCCCTATCATTCATAGCAAGCTATAGGTGTCTTGTCAAAGGGACAGGGGGTATCAGAGGAGCAAGGTGTGGCGTAGTGATGCGTTGATAAATTGGGCGAAGAGGGGATGGGGTGCGAGGGGACGTGATGTCAGCTCAGGGTGAAATTGAACACCTACGAACCATGGGTGGTCTCGTAGTTCTATCACCTCTGGCAGTGTGCCGTCTGGCGATAGGCCTGAGATGACCATCCCCGCTTGTTCTAACGCGTCTTTATAGCGCATGTTGAGCTCAAAACGGTGGCGATGGCGTTCTTTAATGGTCGATGTCTGGTAGATGGTGTGGGCAAGGCTCTTTTCTGTTAGGATGCACTCGTAAGCGCCACGTCGCATGGTGCCTCCCATATGCTTTTTCTCAAAGGCTTCTCTTGATTCTCCCTGTTCGTCAGTCCATTCATCCAAGAGCCCGATGACGGGCTCTTGACATTCTGTATCAAATTCGGTGGAATGCGCTTCCTTAAGGCCGACAACATGACGGGCAAACTCAACGACTGCCATCTGCATCCCTAAGCAAATGCCAAGAAAGGGAATCTTGTGTATGCGCGCGTATTCTATGGCGCGTATTTTCCCCATGATACCACGCTCCCCGAATCCCCCTGGTACCAGAATGCCTCCGACGCCATCAAAGAGCGCGAAGAGATGCTCTGCTCCCGATGTTTGGATTGTATCAGCATCGACCCATTTTATGGTGATACGGCTATCATGGGCGATTCCTCCATGGGTCAGGGCTTCTGTGAGAGATTTATACGAGTCGCGCCTATGGGTATATTTGCCGATGACAGCAATATCCACATGCTTTTTGGGGTGAGCAAGACGTCGTTGTAGCGCATGCCATGGTGTTAGGTCGATTTTTTCCTCATGTTCACCGAGAGCAAGGTGGTTAAGGATGATGTTATCCAACCGTTGTTCATGGTAACCCAGAGGCACATTGTAAATGCTCTCGACATCGGGCGCGGCAATGACGTGGTCTTGGCGGACATTGCAAAAGAGCGCTATCTTGGCGCATGCGTCCTCTGTCAGGGCCTTGTTCGTGCGACATAACAGAATATCTGGTTGAATGCCGACACTCTGTAGCTCTTTCACAGAATGTTGTGTCGGTTTTGTCTTCAGTTCATCAGCTGCGTCAATCCATGGCAAGAGCGTCAGATGGATGAAGAGACTACGTTCATATCCCGTCTCGTTACGTAATTGGCGGATAGCCTCTAAAAAAGGGAGGCTTTCAATATCACCCACCGTGCCGCCGATCTCGCAAATAATCATGTCAAGGGGGTGTGGTTGGTAGGTGATAAATTCTTTAATCATGTCGGTGACATGGGGAATGACTTGCACGGTCTTGCCAAGATAATCACCTCGCCTCTCCTTCTCGATGAGTGCGGCATAAATATGTCCAGCGGTGATATTATCGTAGCGTCTACAAGGTAGGTTGGTGAAACGTTCGTAATGTCCTAAATCTAAATCCGTCTCAGCGCCATCATCGGTGATGAAGACTTCGCCATGTTGATAAGGGCTCATCGTGCCTGGGTCGACATTGAGATAGGGATCCAATTTACGTAAAGCGATACGCATACCAGACGATTGGAGAAGCGCGCCAATGGCGGCCGCACAGACACCCTTCCCTAAAGAGGAAACAACACCGCCAGTGATGAAAACATAGCGGGTGTTATCAGCGGATGGGGGCAGTTGGCTCACTGCTGGGAATCAAAGGAGGTAAACGATCAGAGGGTAAGGGCGGGAGGACTGGAATTTCTTCTTGGTCTTCAACGTCAATGATCGAGGGAACATCACGCCTACTCTGTGACGTCAAGGTCAAGACCATGCTGAAGACCATGAATAACGTGGCAAGGACGGCCGTCATATGGGTGAGAAAATTGCCGCTATGACGCCCCGACAAAAAATCCCCGCCGCCACCAATACCGAGCCCTCCGCCCTCTGAACGTTGTAGGAGAACAATGCCCACAAGAGCAACGGCAATAATCAAGTGAATAACGAGAAGTGTTGTCGACATGACGATTCCTTATGGCGATTCCTTTATGCTGGTTGGGTGAAGGGATAGCAGCTTTTTGTTTTAACGTCAAGGATAAGTGGCGATTTCATGGAACGATTCTGCTGTGAGGGACGCTCCCCCCACGAGGAGGCCATCGATGGTTGGCAGAGAGAGAATGGCGTGCGCATTCTCTGTTGTCACAGAACCGCCATAGAGCAGCTTGGGCGCATGCTGGTGATGGGGTGTGCTGAGACGTTGATGTATCCATGTGCCGATATCGTCTATATCCTGTGTTTTTGCCGCCACACCAGTCCCGATGGCCCACAGAGGCTCATAGGCTATCACATAAGATTTTTCCATATGGCGGGTTGTTATGGCGAGCTGTTGCTCTAAGACGTCCAGCGTTTTACCGTCGAGGCGTTCTTGTTGACTTTCTCCGATACAGATGATGGGGCATAACCCATGCCGTTGCCCACAGAGCGCCTTTTTGTTGATAAGGTCATCATGTTCATGGTGGTCGCGGCGTCTTTCGCTATGTCCGACAATGACATAGGAACAGCCCATCGCTGCCAAGAGCATGGGGCTGACGTCACCTGTATAGGCGCCTTGTTCTTGGAAGTGACAATCTTGTGCGCCCATGGCAAGAGGATATGGCGTGTCATCCAGCATGGGGGTGATATAGGCAAGCAGGGGAAAGGGAGGACATACGACGACCTGTGTTGTCACATGGGCGTCGCGTTGTTTGCTTGTCCATGTCTCTCGCCATGTCTGCGCGTCTTGCGGCGTCATGTGCATTTTCCAATTGGCAACAATGAGTGGAGGGGACGGCATGGCGCTCAAGAGAGGGAAGTAAAACGTTGTTTCATGTGGGCGTGAGGCGCGTCACACCACCCATATAGGGGTGGAGCGCCTCTGGAACGATAATAGAGCCATCCTTTTGCTGATAGTTTTCCATGACGGCAATGAGGGCTCTTCCCACGGCGACGCCAGAACCATTGAGGGTATGGACAAAGCCTGTTTTCTTCGATGTCTTATCACGCCTCTCTTCACGCATGCGCGCCTGCATGCGCCGTGCTTGGAAATCCAAACAGAGAGAACAGCTGGATATTTCTCGGTAGGCCTTCTGTCCTGGTAGCCATACTTCTATATCATAGGTCTTGTGTGCGGAAAAGCCAGTGCTAGCGGAACAGAGCAAGACCACGCGCCATGCCAGCCCTAAGGCTTCGAGAATGGACTCGGCACAAGTGACCATGCGGTCGAGCTCTTGATGACTGTCATGGGGATGGACGATAGAAACGAGTTCTACCTTATCGAATTGATGTTGGCGGAGCATGCCACGGGTGTCTTTGCCTGCTGCCCCTGCCTCTGAACGAAAACATGGCGTTAAAGCGGTGAGACGTATGGGAAGTGCTGACGGGTCGAGGATACGTTCGCGCACGATATTCGTCAAAGGCACTTCCGCTGTCGGTATGAGCCATTGTCCGTTCTCTAATCGATAGAGGTCTTCGGCAAATTTTGGCAATTGTCCCGTTCCTTCCAACGCGGCACGATGGACGATGATGGGGGGAGCGACTTCTTGATAGCCATGGCGGGTGATATGGGTATCGAGCATGAATTGGCCAAGGGCTCGGTGTAGACGCGCAATGCCCCCACGTAAAAGGGTAAAACGACTCCCTGAGAGCGTAGCGGCCATGGCGCTGTCGAGACATTTCCCCAGCCCTTGTCCCAACGTCACATGGTCTTTCACGGCGAAAGACATGTCTGGCATGCGTCCTCTTTCACGTATGAGGGTATTGTCATCATCATTTTTGCCAATGGCGATGTCGTCGGCAAGGATATTAGGCACTTGCCATAAGAGAGAGAACAATTGGTCTCTCGCTTTCTGTGTTTCTTGCTCGTGCTTCTGCAAGGATGCTTTCAGCGTCTCCACCTTTGCTGTCATGCGCGGGTCTATGTCTTTTTTTTCTCGTTTAGCGTCTCCTATATGCTCTGCGTAGCGCCGCCTCTGTGCTTGAGCCTCTTGTTGTCCTGCCAATTGTGTGCGATAGCGCTTGTCCCGTGCGAGGATCTGTTCTGCCCCTAGCGTTTTGACAAGCACAGGATCACGACGCATGAGCGCATCGTCATAGCTGGCGGGGTTATGACGTATCCACTCGATATCAAGCATGAGTCTTTTTATAGTCCCTTAGAGGGCTCTTGACGGGAGATGATATACGTGCGGTGATGATGATGGATACTTCATATAAAAGGATGAGGGGTATGGCAAGAAGGATTTGGCTGATCACGTCGGGGGGTGTCAATATGGCGGCGAGAATGAACGTCACGACGACGGCATAGGGACGTTTTTCGCGAAGCCACAAGGAGTCAATGATACCGACTTTTGCCATGAAAGTGCATAGGACGGGGAGTAAAAAGGCACAGCCAAAAGCAAAGAGCAGAGTCATGGTCAAGCTCAGATATTCATTCACCTTTGCCTCGAGTTGGATGGAGGGAATGTCTGTCGTTGCGTTGACATGTTGAAATTCGAGAAAAAACGACCACGCCACAGGAAAGACGAGATAATAGGCAAAGCATGCGCCGCATAAAAAGAGGATGGGCGTCATGATGAAAAAGGGGAGAAAGATTTTTTTCTCTGAGGCATAGAGCGCTGGCGCTACAAACCCCCAGAATTGATTGAGAAAGAGTGGAAAACAGACCATAAGGGACGTGAAAAATGCTGTCTTAATATGCGTGAGAAACATTTCAGGCAAGGCTGTGAAAATCATTTTTGGCACAAGGCCCATCTCGAGGAATGCCGCTGTGAGAGGGGCGACAAGAAAAGCATAGAGCTGCTCGGCATAATAGACACTGATGGCAAAACACCCCGCAAAAACAGAGACAACACGGAGAAGGCGACTCCTTAACTCAGCAATATGGGCCGTGAGTGGCTGGTCGATGGTATTATGTTGGTCTGTCATGCTGTGTCGGTTGCTCCTTGTCTAGCCTATCATCGGGTGGCATGTCTTTGGTGGCGTTCCGTTCCTGTTTTTGTTCCCATGAGAATTGCATCTGCTGTTGCCAATTGTCTATTTCATAACGGATACGTCCTAGCCCGCGGGCGATGGAGGCGAGGGCGGACGGAATGTCGCGCGGTTTGACGACCATGAGCGCCACAAGGAGAATGATAAGGACTTCCCAGCCACCAATATCGAACATGGCGCTATGACTCTTTTGTCGTTGATGTGGAGGCGTGTTTTGACGAGGATTTTTGTGTCGTTTTTTGGGAGAGCGCTTGCTTGTCGTCTTTCTCGTTGGCCGTTGCCTCGCCGCTCAATCCTTCTCGAAAACTGCGGATACCAGCGGCGACATCATGCATGGCTTGGGGAAGGCGGCGAGCGCCAAAAATAACGAAAATAAGGACAAGGATGAGGATAACCTGCCAAGGACCAATACTCATGAGAGGGACTCCATAGATTGAGGGTTTGTGCTCCCATGAGGCTCTGCGACGAGGGGGAGCGATGATTGTTTCTCTTCATGGCGCGCTGGAAGGAGTTGCGCCAATTCCTCAAATCCGGGCAAATCCTTTGGTGAAGAGAGGGAAAAATGGTCGAGAAACGCTGTCGTCGTGCCGAATAAGAGAGGTTGTCCGGGGCTCTTCCTACGTCCTATGGGGGCAATCCACCCACTCTTCAAGAGACTATCCATGGTTTTTGGCGCCACGCGACATCCACGTATATCTTCGATATCATGGCGCGTCACAGGCTGATGATACGCGCAGATAGCAAGAGTCTCAAGCAATGGCTTAGACAATGCGCGCTTTTTTGTGCGTAACATTGTGAGGGATGCCGACAAGTCAGCAGGGGTGCGTAACGCCCATTCTTTATCATTGATACACACGAGCTGAACACCTCGTCCCTTATAATGCTCTTGTAATGTCTTGAGAAGAGAACGCACAGGCACATCCGCTCCCAGCCATTGTTGGAGCGTTTGTTCTGTCACGGGCGTGTCATGGGCGAACAGCAACGCCTCTAATATATGGAGAGAAGACCATTGCTTTGTCATTATCTCGATGCTCTTGATGCCTCTGACCCTCTTGCTTGACACACCCGTTCCTATACCCCTACCCTCACGCCCGTTTCATACGAATATCCACCATGTCATCTGCTTGACGCACATGGAGAAACCCGTTCTTACTCAATTCTAAACAGGCGCTCAAAACCACAATGAGACGCTCGCGTCGTGTCACCTGTCCTCCCTCCCTCTCCTTTCCCTTAAGGGCGCTGAGACTTTGTAGCATAGAAAGAAAAGAATAATCCACCTCCTTATGGGCGCAGTAGCGACAAATATCGCGCAAGGCGTCCTGTATCGTATAGCTTAAGGGCTTGATAGACAATGTCGTCTCTTCTTTTGGCGCGTCACATTGACGACGATAGGCCTCTAAGAGGTCATAGAGAGTCACATGAAAGAGAGGAGACTCGTCATCACGTGCGCGTGTTGCCTCTTCTTCGCTGTGCCCATAACGTCCACGAACGAAGACGTCATACCCCTGTTGTGGGCGTTGTGCCAGTTGCTGTGCTCGCCTTTGTACCATGTCATAATGTCGAAGACGTAAGCGCAACGTCTTTTCTTGTTCATAGGCCGGAATATCATCGGTTTCTTGCTCTGCTTTTGGCAATAACAAGCGGGATTTCAACCATGTGAGCCATGTCGCCACAACAAGATATTCTGTGGCAATCTCTAGGTTGAGCCTTCGTACTGATGTGATAAAGGCAAGATACTGGTCAGCAAGCGTTGCCAACTTGACACGAAGTAGGTCGACTTTCTGGTCTCTCGCAAGGTGAAGAAGGACCTCCATAGGCCCTTCATACACATCGAGCGCGACGTGGCATGGGGTTTCGAACAGCGTATGCTGTTGTGGCATGTGTGGTCTTTGGGGCATGGGTTTCTTCACCTTGTCTCATCCCTCCAGTGATGGTATAGACTCACCTGTGGGCCTTTATGCCATAACATGGGGACATCATCATCGAAAAAAAGAGGAGACGAGAGAGGATGGCATGTCGTGTTGGTTTCATAGGGCTGGGGCGTATGGGGTATCCCATGGCGGGGCATATTGCCTGTTCTGGCCTCTTTGAGTCCATTGTCTATAATCGCACAAAGGCGAAGGCTCATGCATGGTGTCAGCGCTATGGTGGCACTGACGCCAAAACGCCTAAAGAATGCGCTCAACGAAGCGATATTCTTCTCTTATGTTTAGGGGGCGATGATGATGTGCTCAGTGTCATGCAGTCTCACGATGGCGTGCTCTATGGTTTGAACAAGGGGACTCTTATCATCGACCATACGACAACATCGGCAACGATGGCGCGCCAATTGGCACGACAGGGGCAAGAGCAAGGATGGTCGTTTCTCGATGCGCCTGTTTCTGGCGGTGAGCGTGGCGCTATTGAAGGCGCGCTCGTTATTATGGTGGGGGGAGACGAGACATCCTATGCTAGAGGGCAAGAGGTCATGGCTCTCTATGGCAAGGAGGTCGTTCATATGGGTGACTCAGGGAGCGGACAATTGGCGAAAATGGTGAATCAGATATGCGTTGGTGGCGTCTTACAAGGCTTATCTGAGGCGATGGCCTTCGCTTTCCATGCCAATCTTCCCGTTGCGCGCCTGTTTCCCTTGCTGGCAGAGGGCGCAGCGGGGTCATGGCAGATGAAAAACCGCTATGAAACGATGGCGGAAGAGCAATTCGATTTTGGATTTAAAGTGGATTGGATGGTGAAGGATTTAGGATTTTGCCTTCAAGAAGCACAACGTTATGGCTGTTCCCTTCCCTCGACGACACGTCTTCGCACACACTACCAAGCGTTGCAGGACAAGGGATACGGGCAGAGCGATACGTCTAGTCTGATACAGCTTTTTCGCCCTGGAAGAGCAAAGAAGGCCCATGACGCTCGTTGAGATGGTGTGTGAGGGGAATTGTGGGAAAGCGATGGACAAAATGCCTCTTATCTTCGAGACACAATCTAAAAGAGAGAGAGACATGGTCTCCTACGTCTTGGCGTTTAAGGTTGTAGGCATGGGCATAGAGCCATGCGATGGCGTGGCTCTGGCCATAATCCACACGCGCCGTATAGGCAAGGTATCGTTGACAGAGTTTATCTTGTAGGACGTCACAGAGAGCAGCGCAGTGTTTTTTATGATGGGCAGACAAGGGAAAGGGCTTATGGTCTCCTCTCCCATAGGCGTGGCAAAATTCATGCCATAGGCGGTGTTGAGCATTGATAGGCAGAGTGTCTATTTTGTTGAGGATTTCACAATAGCGGTGAGGGTTGTCGAGGTAAGACGACAACCCAAGAGCGCGTAGGATGGATTCTACATCTTCACGTTGATGGGCGGGGGCGAGGCAGTCGCGGACGTGGAGAATCATGTCGGCTTCGCGTATGTCCTCGATGGTGGCGCGGAAGGCGTCTATGAGTTGGGTTGGCAGGTCTGATATAAAGCCAACGGTGTCTACCAGCATCATCGTCTGTTCCATAGGCCTTTTTTTGCGTATCATACGCACGGTTGGGTCGAGAGTGACGAACAGCTGGTCTTTGATAGGGACGCGCGCATGTGTCAGCGTGCGAAACAGCGTTGACTTGCCAGCATTGGTATATCCTACGAGGGCAATGATGGGGTAACGTCGCCGTTGGCGTGCGACACGCTGGACGTGGCGTGTCTGCTGGATTTTTTTCAGTCGCTTCCCCAATTGTGCGATATGCTGGTCGATTTGCCTCCTGTCGCTTTCTTTTTGTCTTTCTCCCGGTCCTGACAAGGCAGAGACGCCGCCCCTTTGACGTTCAAGGTGCGTCCAGACTCGAACCAAACGGCTTTTTTGGTAGTGTAATTCTGCCGATTGAACTTGTAGACGTCCTTCAAAACTACGGGCATGTTGAGCAAAAATATGCAAAATCAAGGCTGTCCGTTCTAAGACGCGACAACGCCAATAACGCTCTAAGTTACGATGTTGGATGGCGGTCAGGGACGCATTGATGATGATACACCGAATATGGTGGCGCGCCATGATCTCGCCTAAGCGGTGCATGATCCCTTTGCTCATGAAATAGCCACTTTCCATGTGGCGTAGCAGAATGATGTCCTCATGGAGGATTGTGACATTGCCCAATGCTCGTGTGAGCGCGCAAGCCTCTTGGAGGCGCATGGGGGCGTTTTCTCTTTCCTTTCTATGGACGCATGGGTGGATCACCATGCAACGTAGGGCGTCTTCTCGTATCCTTATGGGAGCTGGGTTACGCATCAGAGGTGATATGCTCTTGATAGCGTTGGAAGAGACGTTGTATGACGTCCCCTTGCTGTGTCGTGTCGATGGCAACGCCGTCTATGTGGCTGATGGGTGCGATAAAGAGTGTCGTGCTGGTGGCGAACGCGCCTCGCGCGTCGGCAATATCCGCCTTGCTAAAAGCCTTTTCTTCGCAAGGAATGCCCAGCTGCCTACAGAGCGACAAGGTGACATGGCGCGCAACGCCATGGAGGATACGATGATCGGGAGGATGGGTTCGAACAACCCCCTTCTTATCGATAAGCCATGCATTGGAGGATGCGCCTTCCGTGACGACACCCGTCTCCTCGTCCACAAACCATGCTTCATCAGCACCCTGCCTTTGTGCGTCATGTTTGCTGAGAACCGATTTCACAAGGGCAATAGATTTAATATGGCAGTGACGCCATCTTGTGTCGGGGCGTGTCACAACCTTGATGGGGAGGCTTTTAGGGTTGGGGCTATAGACAGGGATAATGACAACACTGAGACGCCCGTTGTCTTGCTCTTGCACATGGGTGCGAGAAAAACGATGCCCTCTTCCCACTTGAATATAGAGCGCGCCTTGCTGAAAGCGATTTTTTGCGATGACTTGCTGGCATAAGAGGTCTAAGACCTTGATAGGATAAGGAAGATGCAACGCTAACGCATGCATGGAGTGCTGTAGACGCTCGTAATGTGCGTGTTTGTCTCGTAATCGTCCCTTATCGACCCATAGGACTTCATAGACGCCGTCAGCAAATTGATAACCACGCTCAAAAACCGATACCTGTCCTTGATGTCGCCACACATAACGCCCTTGAACATAGAGGATACTCATACTAAAAGAGTCTGAATTGTGCTGAAAAGAGTTTCTCCACATCCCTTACCCAACGTTCAGGGGAAAAAAGTGTGATATGGTCGCCCGCCTTAATGGTCGTATCCTCATGGAGTGCTATTAAATCATTGCCACGCAGTAACGCCCCCATATGGACATCTTTTGGCAAATGCACATCTTGCAGGCGCTTTCCCACAATGGATGATTTTTCCAAGACTTCGAGCTCGATAATCTCTCCTTCGGGGTCATTGACGGTGTAGACGGACAGAATACGTCCGCGTCTCATATATTGTAAAATTTTAGAGATCGTAATGTCTCGCGGATTGACAACCGTATCGATGCCTAACTTCGTGACCATACCACTATAGACTTGGTTGCTAATCAATGCTGTGACATGCTCGCACCCGTAATGCTTTGCCAGTAATGTCGTAAGGATATTGTTTTCATTTTCTTCTGTCACAGCCACCATCGCTTGACATGCCTTGATATTCGCCTCGTGGAGCACTTGCGGTTCTAAGGCGTTTCCATTCATCACAATGGTATGGTCTAGGATGGACGCTATGTATTGGGCGCGTGTTTCATTGCGCTCAATGACTTTTAAGCTGACATCATGGATACTTCCTTGAATATGGTGGGCAAGGGATAAGCCGATATTGCCTCCTCCGACAATGATAATTTGCCGTGTTCTGCTTGGATTATAGTTCATCCCGAGCAAGGCGTTCTCTACGTGACTTTTTTCCATCGCCATATAGATTTCGTCCCCCTCCTCTAAGCGAAGGGATGACGTCAGGGGAAGGAGTTGCCCTCTACGACTGGCGCGCATCAGCACATAGCGCACATTGTCGATGCGTGTGCCAGAAAAGGCGTCTTCATCCCCTATTAGGGGATTATGTGCTTCGAGCCGTAGGCCAAGAATTGTCACTTGTCCCTGGGCGACTTCTAGGGAATCAAAGGCATCTGGGGTTTTAAGGCGGCGAAAAATGGAGAGGGCCACCTCGCTTTCGGGCGATATGACGACGTCGATGGCGTTTTTATTGTCGCGCCCGCGCACATAGGCGCTTTCTTCATCGAGGTAGCCCACATCACGAATACGGGCTATTTTTGTTGGCACTTTGAAGAGGGTGTGCGCCATCTGGCATGCGAGGATATTGACCTCGTCATAGGGCGTCACAGCAATAAACATATCGGCATTTTCCGCATCAGCGCGCTCCAACGTGTCTGGACGTGATGCGGGACCGCATACCACCTGTAAATCCAACGCCTTTCCTATGCTGTCTGTTTTCTCTGGAGCATTATCGATGAGGACGACATTGCTGTTATGGAGGGATAAGTATCGGGCGATACTCTCTCCCACATTGCCACCGCCACAAATAATGACCTTCATGCCTGTGTTTCCTCAAAGAAGAACTGCTTTATTTCTTGTAAAACATCCTGTGTGCCATGATAGGCGTTAATTTTTTTCCTAAAGGATGCGCTTCCTGATAAGCCCTGACTATACCAGCCAAGATGCTTTCTGGCGATTCGTATTCCTCTCTCGATGCCATAATGGCACAAAATTGTATCAAAGTGATGTATGGCGATAGCGCCCCTTTCTTGTCTGCTCCTTGTGGGTGGCGTTGTCCCGTCTGTCAAAGCGTGACACACGTCATGGATGAACCAAGGTCTGCCATAGCACCCGCGCCCTATCATAATGCCATCCGCATGCGATGTCTCGAACAGCATGCGCGCATCATCGAGCGTCATGACATCGCCATTGGCAATGACGGGAATGGAGACGCGCTCTTTCACGCGGGCAATGAAATGCCAATCGGCACGGCCATGATAGAATTGACATCGCGTGCGCCCATGAATGGTGACCATACGGATGCCACACTCTTCGGCAATATGGGCGAGTTGAGGAGCGTTACGTGTGTTATCGTCCCATCCTGTGCGCATTTTCAAGGTTACGGGGACATCCACGGCTTTGACAACAGCATCGATAATTTTCGTTGCGTTGCGTAGGTCGCGCATAAGGTGTGAGCCAGCATAGCCATTGACGACTTTCTTGACAGGACACCCCATATTGATATCGATGAGCTGAGCGCCTCTGGCACTCACGATACGCGCTGCCTCTGCCATGACAGCATGGTCACATCCTGCTAATTGGACGGCAAGAGGCGCTTCCTCTTCACAATGGTCGCTACGATGAAAAGAGGACGGGATTCTTCGCACGGTGGCCTCGCTCGCAATCATCTCCGAAAAGACAAGGGCCGCGCCAAATGAACGCACACATCTCCTAAAAGGGCTATCGCTGACGCCAGAGAGAGGTGCTAGTAAAACATTGGATGTTAACCTCATCCCACCAATGGTGAGAGGCTTGACAAAAGAACGTCTCGTCATGTCTCTTTTGTGTTGCCACACAGAGCCTTGCGACGTTTAGAGGCAAGGACTCGAAGACGCAAGGCATGCAGGCGAATAAAGCCTTCCGCATCTCCTTGATGATAGACGTCATCGGACTCAAATGTCGCTAATGCTGTGTCATAGAGGCTATCATCCGATGTCCTTCCCTCCACCATGACGTTCCCCTTGTAAAGACATAGACGCACGACACCATTGACGTATGTCTGGCTTTCATCAATCAATGCTTGCATCATAAGGCGTTCAGGGGAAAACCATAGGCCGTTATAAATGCATGCGGCATAGCGTGGCATAAGCGATTCCTTGAGGTGAAGAGCCTCTCTGTCAAGGGTGATGCTTTCAAGTCCGCGATGGGCCGCCATGAGAACCGTGCCGCCCGGTGTCTCGTAGACACCTCGGGATTTCATGCCAATGAAACGATTTTCCACCATATCCACACGCCCTACCCCATGCTGTCCCGCCTTTTCGTTCAGGGCCGCCAAGAGTTGGGATGGGGAATAAGCCTTCCCGTTAAGCGTTACCGCATCCCCTTGGCGATACCCTATCTCTATCCTCTCTGCTTTATCGACAGCCATCGCTGGGCTTTTCGTGCGGAGATACATGGCGTCATCGGGTGCTTGCCACGGGTCCTCTAAAGCCTTCCCTTCATAAGAGATATGTAAGAGATTGGCGTCCATAGAATAAGGCGGTTTATCTTCACTATCCTTTGCTATGGGAATGTGATGTTCTTGGGCGTAGCGTAAGAGATCCTCTCTGCTCGTTAAATCCCATTCTCGCCAAGGGGCAACGACATGGATATGGGGGTCGGTGGCGTAATATCCTAGCTCAAAACGAATCTGGTCATTGCCTTTGCCTGTTGCCCCATGGGCCACGGCATCAGCGCCTATCTTATGGGCAATCTCTATCTGGCGACGGGCGATAAGGGGACGGGCGATGGCTGTGCCTAGCATATAGACGCCTTCATAGAGCGGATTGGCACGCAACATAGGAAAGACATAATCACGTGTGAAACGATCGCGCAAATCCTCGATGAAAATGTCTTTAACGCCTAAGGCAACAGCCTTTTCTCGTGCCTCCTCGACCTCCTCTCCTTGTCCTATATCGGCCGTGAATGTGGCCACCTCACACCCATAATGTTCTTGCAACCAGCGCAAAATAACCGATGTGTCCAATCCCCCCGAATAAGCAAGGACGACTTTTTTTATCTGAGGGCGGGTGTTTGATGCCATGACTTAACGAGGACACGCCTGAATGGCCTCTCGCCATGCGGCCGAAAATCCTTTCAGGGAAAAGATGTCTCGTGTCTCTGTGCCTCGCCACGATACGGAGTCCACAATGGCCTCGAGCCCTTGACGGAAAGCAAGGATAATGGACGGGTCTTGGGCAGGGTCGAGAGAAAAGGCGACCTCACCTTTTGTGAGCCCTAAATCATATTCATTGTCATCGACGGCAAGAGCCGGATTCTCATGCTTTTTATAGGGATACCCAGATGTGTAGCTCACTTCGCCATTGGGCGCTTGTCGTGAAAAGGCGACAATAAGAAACACAGGACCTCGACGTTGATATTTTCCTTCTGAGCGCACGGGCTGTGTGGAGATATAACACACCTGATTACGCCCCGTACCGTCACTCCACGCATTCCAATCATTGAACGTTCCCAAGTGACGCACCGATGTCTGTCCATAGGCGCTATGCCACCCACCATAGGGGAAGAAGACGAAGCATAAAAAAGCCCCCCACGCTCCCCCCTTGAAAAAGAACAGCGTTTTTGCAAAAGCTGTCCTCGCACGCCGTGTGTTTGTCATGAGTCCACCCTTGTCCAGACGTCGTTGCTTGGTAACATGGCGTAAAATAGAGGCATTTTTCCACCATCGCAATTCCTTTTATGGTATAAGAACGCCATGGCCTATCGTATCCTCTTTATATGCACAGGAAATATCTGTCGCTCTCCTACGGCAGAGGTCATTATGCGTCATCTTATCAAAGAAGAAGGGAGAGAAAAGGATTTTTACGTTGATTCCGCCGGTCTCAGCGACTTTCATCAGGGAGCGCCTATGGACACGCGTTCCGCCTCTGTCGCAGAAAAGTATGGTTATGATACGCGCCACAGGGCGCGCGCTGTCACGCCACAAGATTTTTTTACCCATCACGTCATGTTTGCCATGACTCAAGAGCAACTGACGATATTGCATGCGACAAGAGACGCCATAGGCACAACAGCCACACCCCCTAAGGGGGCCGCGCCATGCGCGCCTATACGTCTCTTCCTAGAGGCTCTGAGTCCAGACAAGCGCCCACAAGATGTGCCAGACCCCTACAATGGAGGCATGGACGGGTTCGAGCGCGTCTTTTCTCTCATCCACGCATGCTGTCTGTGCCATTGGGAGGCGCTCAAACAACGATGACGTGGCCTATATGATGTTTGTGCGCGTTCAGTTGCCTGCGCCATCATCTCACATGTCGTCATGTCTTTGTCATGACCAGAATTTTGCCTATAGTATAGGGCGAGTCGTGTCGACTTATCTCTCTGTGTCCTTTTTTGTTGTTCTTATGGACTCTATCCCATGGCGGTCAGCAGCTATTACGGGTTTGGCGTTTTCTGTTTTAAGGAAGTAAAGCGTTTTCTCAATGTCCCCGGACAGACGGTCTTTGCGCCCCTTATCAGTTCTCTCCTCTTCCTTATTGTCTTTACCTTTGCCCTCAAACGTTCGGTCTTGGTGATATATGACGTGCCTTATATCGCCTTTCTTGCCAGCGGTCTCTTGATGATGAGTATCACACAAAATGCTTTTGCCAATAGCTCCTCCTCTATTCTTCATACAAAAATTCTAGGCAATATAGGCGATATTTTGATGGTGCCTCTCCATGCCCATGAGATAGCCCTTGCCTACATCATCGGTGGTGTTGTTCGAGGTCTTCTCGTGGGGTGTACTAATGCCCTCCTCCTCTTATCCGTCATTGTCTATGTGGACGCCTTGCAGCTCCATATAGGGCTATTGCTTTACTATAGCGTCATGGGGTCATGTATGATGGCGTCCCTTGGCTTAATCATTGGTCTCTACGCCAACAAATTCGACCATATGTCGTCCATCAATAATTTCATTATCACGCCCGCCACGTTTTTATCTGGGACATTTTATGCTATCCAAGATTTGCCTATGGCCTTTCAGGTGATTGCTCGCCTCAATCCCCTCCATTATCTCATTGATGGCATGCGCTATAGCCTTGTGGGGTATTGTGATAGTTCTTTGGTGATAGGCGTTGCGGTCACATCGCTTGTGACGTTGACTCTTGTCTTCTGTTCTTGTCTGATGCTGAGAAAAGGCTATAGAATTATGCCTTAGCCCTCTTGGCGCGCCCTTCTGGTCAGCACTGAAAATCAGGCTTGCGGATAAAGGAGTCACCTATATCCTTGCCTTCATAGGGAAAACGTTCGACTTTCTTCACTTTGGCGAGGGGAGGTCCTTCTTCGGCGTCCAGACAGAGGGAGCACATGGCTTGCTGTTTGCCATGCAAGACAGCCTCGACAGTGCCATCGCTACGATTACGCACCCATCCTGTCAACGCATGGGCGCGCGCCTTCGTGGTGAGCCAATCACGGAAACAGACTCCCTGAACACGCCCAGAAATAACGAGCCGCATGGCATGGGGCATCACGACGTCTCCTTACGCTCAGCGAAACGTAGAATGGGTTGGTCTACGTCTAAGGAGTCGCCAATGGACACGTCGATAGAGGAGACAACAGCCGCCTTTGTAGCAGAGAGAACATTTTCCATTTTCATGGCCTCGATCACAGCAAGCTGTTGTCCCGCATGGACGGCGTCCCCTTCCTTGACAGCAAGGGATATAAGAAGGCCCGGCATAGGAGCTAAGAGCATCGATGAAAGGTCTTCTTCTTCTTTGACGGGCATGTAGTCGTAGAGAGACGCCACATTAGAGGAAACAACATGCATGTCCACCCTATAGCCTGATGAAGAAAGAACAAAACGGTCGTTGCCATAGCAACGCACGTAAAAGGCATAGTCCTTGCCGTCGATGTCTATATGTAAAGAACGTTGCCCTATCTGCCAAGCACTTTGTAGGCGATATATGCGTCCCCTCAAGCGTACATAGGATGTGAAATTCTTCTTACTTGATGCCACCCACGCCTCATATTTGTTATGCCCATCTAGCGCAAACCAATGTTGCGGGGCGACACGTTGATGGCCGGGCATATGCCCATCGATGCTCGCTTCTCGTAAGGCATAGCAATAGCGTAAATAGACAGCGGCAATGACAAAGGAAAAAGAACGGCTTTCATCGGGTGGCTCTTCGCGATACCCATCGGAAAAATTGTCATCGATATAGTGGGTTGTCGCCTGTCCCTCTTGGAAAATTGGGTCCCGCATGATACGGGAGAGGAAAGGCACATTATGGGCGACGCCTTCAATGACATACTGGTCAAGGGCGAGGCACATGCGTTGGATCGCTTCTGCTCTTGTGGGCGCAAAACTACAGAGTTTGGCAATCATGGGGTCATAAAACATGGTGATGCTACTCCCTGCTTCAACGCCACTATCGATACGCACTTTGTAATGTTCTGATGCTGTCGTGATGGGCTCTTGGTAATAACGCAATCGTCCGATGGAGGGAAGAAAGCCCCTCGTTGAGTCTTCGGCATAGAGACGGCACTCGATGGCAGAGCCTTGGATATGAATATCTTCTTGTGTGAAGGGAAGGGACTCGCCAGCGGCAACATGGAGCATGGTCTCCACAAGGTCGATATTGGTCGTCAATTCGCTCACGGGATGTTCCACTTGCAAACGCGTATTCATCTCTAGGAAATAAAAATTCTTATCGTCGCCCACAACAAATTCAACCGTTCCCGCCGAGAAATAACCAACGGCTTGTGCCAGAGCAATGGCTTGTGCGCCCATTTTTTTCCGCATTGTCTCATCGACAAAGGGACTCGGCGCTTCTTCAATGACTTTTTGGTGTCGGCGTTGGATAGAACATTCGCGTTCGCCAATATAAACGATATGGCCATGGGTGTCGCCTATCACTTGAATTTCAATATGGCGAGGATTCGTGATAAATTTCTCAATAAAAATCCTGTCATCGCCAAAACTTGTCCTTGCCTCATTCTTTGCCCTCTCCATACTATTTTTGAGGTCTTCTGGCTTATGGACAAGACGCATGCCCTTCCCCCCTCCTCCCGCTGATGCCTTGACCATGACGGGGTAACCTATGTCTTTTGCTACACGTTGCCCATGGGCGTCATCTTTAATAATCCCCTCGTGCCCTGGTATCGTGTTGACGCCTGCTTTCGATGCGATCTGTTTAGAACGCACTTTGTCGCCCATAGACTCGATGGCTTGTGGTGGCGGACCAATAAATGTGAACCCTGCTTTCTCCACAGCACGAGCAAAATCGGCATTTTCAGACAAAAACCCATAGCCCGGGTGGACGGCTTCTGCCTTGGTCGTGCGCATCGCATCGATGATTTTTTGCCCTTGAAGATAGCTCTCTTTCGGAGGTGACGCGCCAAGAGCAACAGCCTCATGGGCCATGCGCACATGCACGGCATTTTTGTCGGCCTCAGAATAGACCGCCACCGTCTTTATGCCCATCTTTTGTGCTGTGCGCATAATACGACATGCAATCTCACCACGATGTGCCACAAGAATTTTTTTAAACATGGCTTAGAGAGGGATATTATCGTGTTTTTTCCACGGATTCTTCAGCTCCTTATTTTGGAGCATAATCAAAGAACGGCAAAGACGTTTACGCGTTGTGTGCGGGAGAATGACATCATCGATGAAGCCTCGGCGCCCCGCAATAAAGGGATTGGCAAATCTCTCTCGATATTCTTCTGTCCGTTTCTCTAGCAATTGAGGATCATGGGCGTCTTTGCGGAAAATAATTTCCACAGCGCCCTTGGGCCCCATGACGGCAATTTCCGCGCTGGGCCAAGCAAAATTCACATCCCCGCGCAAATGTTTAGAACTCATCACATCGTAAGCACCCCCATAGGCTTTACGCGTAATGACGGTGACCTTAGGCACCGTCGCCTCGCTGTAGGCGAAAAGGAGCTTCGCCCCATGTTTTATAATCCCGCCATATTCTTGCGCCGTGCCCGGTAGAAACCCCGGGACATCGACAAAGGTGATGATGGGAATATTAAAGCAATCACAAAAACGAACAAAACGGGCGGCTTTGCGCGACGAGTCAATATCTAAACATCCCGCCAAGACCATCGGTTGATTGGCGACAATCCCCACAGGAGAGCCTTCCATACGTCCAAAGCCAATGATGATATTGGCCGCAAAATCGGGTTGTATCTCAAAAAAATCGCTATCATCTACAACCTTGTGGATCAGCTCACTCATATCATAAGGCTTTTGTGGGTCATCAGGCACAAGCGTGTCCAAAGACATATCCACCCTATCGCCATCATCCTGACTCATGCGTCTGGGAGGCTTTTTCCTATTATGGGACGGAAGAAAATCTATGAAACGCCTCGTGTAGAGGAGCGCCTCTATATCATTATCAAAAGCAAGGTCAGCGACACTGGACTTACTCGTATGGGTTTTCGCGCCCCCTAATTCCTCGTGCGTCACTTGTTCGTGGGTGACGGTGCGCACAACATCTGGCCCAGTGACGAACATATAGGATGTGCCACGCACCATAAAAATAAAATCCGTCATAGAGGGAGAATAGACAGCCCCGCCAGCGCATGGACCCATAATAAGGGATATTTGTGGAACGACACCTGACGCAAGCACATTGCGTTGAAAGACTTTGGCGTAACCCGCCAATGACGCAATCCCTTCTTGTATTCTCGCACCCCCCGAATCGTTAATGCCTATGATAGGCGCGCCTACGCTGATGGCCTTGTCCATGATTTTGCTGATCTTCTCAGCATGGGACTCCGAGAGTGAGCCGCCAAACACGGTAAAATCTTGGCTGAAAATGAAAACAAGGCGACCATTGATCGTCCCATAGCCTGTGACGACACCATCGCCGGGGACTGTCTGCTCTTCCATGCCAAAATCACGACAGCGATGTTCCACAAAGGTATCCCACTCCTCGAAAGAATGTTCATCGAGAAGCACATGAATGCGCTCCCGCGCCGTCAACTTGCCCTTTTTATGCTGTATGGCGATACGTTCCTTGCCCCCACCTAAAAGTGCCTCCTCACGCTTCTTCTTCAGCTGTTCAAGAATATCGTGCATTCTGTCCTGTGCTTGTCTGTATAAAACCCAAAGTCACTATAAAGAGAGTCGATACACTATTCAATATGTCTTTACATATTTTTGCTGTTGATGTGATAGGCAAGATGGCGTAGGACGACATCGCTTTCTTCCTCTATGCGTCGCCAATAGGCTTCGCTGATACCGCATGTGTCTTCGATGATGTTCTTCATCAAGGATGGTATCTCGGCAGTGATGGTGATTTTTTTACTTGTCATGGGATGGGAAAAACGCATGCTGCGCGCATGAAGACATAGGTGCTTCAAGGGGTGCTTCAGGGGTTGTTTCGAGGAGAGTATCTCTTGTTTTTGACGCCTCCCAAATTTCTTGTCACCCAAGAGGGGATGCCCCAGCCATGCGCAATGTTGACGAATCTGATGTGTGCGTCCCGATAAGGGACGGAGGATGAGCCATGTGCAATGGGCGCTCTGCCCTCTCACATGCCGATACAAGGTGCATGCGTCTTTTCCTATGGTCTTGTGTGGCGGACGCCTTTCTTTATATGGGATTGGCGTCTCCATACGCCCCTTGTCCCCTGTTACGCGCCCTGCGCACAGAGCCCAATAGGTTTTCTCAATTGTTTGCTCACGAAACATAGAGGCCAATGCCACAGCGCTCTTATGGTGACGAGCAATAAGCAAGACACCTGATGTCCCTTGGTCGAGGCGATGGACTAACTTCGGTTTGTTCTCTGAGTCGGAAGGCGCAAAAAGGGAGAGTGCTCCATCAATATGCCACCGCACCCCTGTGCCACCTTGGGTTGCTATGCCAGCCTTCTTATTGAGAGCAATGATGTCATCATCCTGATAGAGAATAGCGCGGCGCAACTGCGCCTTGAGCGCTGGCGCAAGGCTATAAGGAGGAGAAGGTTGTTTTTGTGTATCGTGCTTTTGGGGTTGTTTCTTAAGAAGGATAGATTGCCCCGTTTTAATCCGCACAGAACCATCAACCTTACGTCCGTCAATACGTATGAGTCCTTGGCGGCATAATTTGGCAAAATAGACATAAGGAACGCCTTGATAGCGGAGTCGTAACCATCGGTCGAGTCGCATACCCTCTTCTTGTGTCGATACGTCATGAGTGTGGTGATGTGGACTCTTATGAGTCATGGCTGTTCGTCCTTCATTTTTTGCATGCGTCTCTTGTGCCACCATGTGAGACGTTTTTGGATTTCCCGTTCGAAGCCTCTCGATACAGGGTGATAAAAGGATTCACGTGCCATGTCATGGGGAAAACCGCTTTGCCCGCTAAATCCGTCCTCCTCGTCATGGTCATAGCGATAATCCTTCCCATACCCCAATTGTTTCATCACATGCGTGGGGGCGGGCAGAAACGCTTTGGGGGGGCGGTAATGGGGCGTTTCTTGCGCTCTCTTATAGGCCATGTGCCATGCCTTATAGGCGGCGTTCGATTTTGCTGATGTTCCTAAATAGATAACGGCTTGTGCTAAAGCGAGTTCCCCTTCAGGCGCGCCCAGACGTCGCCAAGCATCCCACGCACTTAAAGCAATGCCAACGGCATGGGGGTCGGCTAGGCCAATGTCCTCGTTAGCAAAGCGCGTCAATCGCCTCGCAATGAAATCAGGCGACTCGCCAGCAACGATGGCACGAGCAAGCCAGTAGAGCGCCGCATCCGTATCTGATGCGCGTAGCGATTTGTGTAAGGCGCTCGCCAAGGCATAATGCATGTCCTTATCCTTGTCATGCAACGGAATACGCTTGTGAAGTATGCCCTTCACATCTTCCCACGTCCAGTGTGATGGTTCACTCCGTATGGTGGCTCGTTTCGAAGACATATGGTGCGAGAGAATATCAATATCATTGAGGAGGATACGCGCATCGCCATCACACATCGTGAGCAATGCATCCCTCTCTTTATCTTTTAGGGGGAGGGATACCCCTAGTGCCATTTCTGCCTTGTGGAGAATCTTGGCAAGAGCCTGCCGTCCCAAAGGTTCAAGGCATATCAATTGACAGCGTGATAGCAAGGCGGCATTGACTTCGAAAGAAGGATTCTCCGTTGTAGCGCCAATAAGGAGAATCGTGCCATCCTCAACAGGACCAAGTAAAAAATCTTGCTGCGCTCGATTAAAGCGGTGCACTTCATCGATAAAAACGATGCTCCTCTCTTCCGATTCTTTACGGCGCGCGCTCTCTTTGACAATGGCGCGTAAATCGCTGACACCACTGGAGACTGCCGATAGAGAATGAACATGATAGCCACTAGAATCCATAAGAACACGGGCCATGGTTGTCTTACCGCATCCAGGGGGACCCCATAGTATCATGGACGTAAAATGCCTTTCCTTGACCATCTTATACAAGAGACCCCCCTCTTGCACGAGATGGTCGTGGCCACAAATGTCATGGAGCGAAGAAGGACGTAGGCGCTCAGCAAGGGGCGTGACAACGTCTGTCATGGGCTGGGGGGCGGGGGGCGCGCTCTTTTCCATGACGTCTCTTTCCTGACACTGCTCTTACCGCTCCCTGTGTCTACTCTCCTCCTCACCCTTTAGACCTTCACGCAACATCTTCCTCATGGACGACGTCCACGGTTATTTGGATGACGTGCCCCCTTTCTTGTTCTGTTCAGCGTGTGGTTTCCTATCCATGAGCTCAATGATCGCCATGGCGGCTCCATCTCCATAGCGGAAACCTGCCTTGACAATACGTGTATAGCCTCCTTGTCTCGAGCGATAGCGTTGTGCCAGCTCATCCCACAATTTTTTCACCGATTCTCCACGACGCAAAAAGGCAAAAGCTTGTCGCCGTTGATGTAGCGTGCCTTTCTTTGCCAGTGTAATCATTTTTTCGACAACGGGGCGCGCCTCCTTCGCTTTGGGAAGCGTTGTCTTAATGCTCTCATGCTCGATAATGGCGTTGGCTAATGACGATAACAAGGCGCGCCTCTCAGACGACGTCCGTCCTAGCATACGTCCTTTCATGCGATGACGCATCGTTTAGTAGCCCTCCTCAGCCTTTTTAGCGAGCTCCTCTATGTTCTCGGGAGGCCAATTATCGACATGCATGCCTAAAGAGAGTCCCATCGTGTGCAATGTCTCCTTGATTTCATCGAGGGATTTACGCCCAAAATTAGGTGTGTGTAAAAGGTCCGCCTCCGTCTTTTGCACAAGATCCCCTATATAATCAATCTTGAGATGCTCACTTTTGAGGCAATTGGCGGAACGCACAGACAATTCTAAATCATCAACCTTGTAGAGCAAGGCTTTGTGGAACGGAAATTCTTTCTCTGTCTTTTGCTCCACAACATGTTTTGGCTCTTCGAAATGAATGAAGACCTGTAGCTGGTCTTGAAGAATGCGCGCGGCATATCCCAACGCATCCTCAGGCGTGATAGAGCCATCTGTCTCTACGTCCATCACCAGACGGTCATAATCTGTCATCTGACCAATACGCGCATCCTCCACATGGTAACGCACATGGAGAATGGGCGAAAAGAGCGCATCCACAGGAATTGTCCCTAAAGGCAACGCTTTGTCTTTGACGCTTCCCGCAACGACATACCCTTTTCCCTTCTCCACAGTCATTTCCATAGAGAAATCAACATCGCTATCAAGGGTGCATAGAGGATGCTCGGGGTCGAGAATGTCGACTTTATGGTTTTTCTCGCAATGTTTGGCGCGCAACACACCCGCCTTCTGTCCTCTGAGAACAAGTTTGGTGGGCGTCTCTGACGTGAGCGAAAGACGCAATGTCTTGATATTTAAGACAATGTTCGTCACATCCTCGATGACGCCGTCGATAGAGGAAAACTCATGTAAGACATTATTGATATGGATAGATGTGACGGCACTCCCCTGTAAAGAGGAAAGTAAGACTCGACGCAAAGCATTACCAAGGGTGATACCAAAGCCACGCTCCAGAGGCTCAATAATCATCTGCCCCTTTCTTGTTGCGCTGCCACCGACACCAACAATATCCCTCTTGCGAGGCTTAATAAGTGTCTTCCAATTCTGTTCTATCATCATTTTCCTCTTATTGCGTCCATGATGTGCCTTCTGCTCTATCAGACACGCCTCCTCTTTGGTGGGCGACAACCATTATGGGGAATAGGCGTCACATCGCGGATAGATTGAATAATAAAGCCAATGGCTTTGAGGGCGCGTAGCGCCGACTCACGCCCAGAGCCAGGCCCATTGATACGCACATTAAGTGTCTTCATGCCGTGCTCTTGGGCACGCCGCCCAGCCTTTTCTGCCGCCATCTGCGCTGCGTATGGCGTTGACTTGCGAGAACCACGAAATCCTTCTCCTCCCGCTGACGCCCATGAGATCGTGTTGCCAGCGTTGTCCGCTATTGTAACAATGGTGTTGTTGAATGTTGCGCGGACATGGGCAATCCCCGCCACGATATTTTTACGTTGCCGTTTCTTGATACGCTCGCCTCCCTTGTTGCTCTGGTGTGCTGTTGCCATAGGTCTACATCTTCTTTCCTGTGATGGGGCGCGCTCGTCCTTTGCGCGTTCTAGCGTTGGTATGGGTGCGCTGGCCACGGGTGGGAAGACCCTTGCGATGCCTCAGGCCGCGATAACAGCCCGTATCCATAAGACGTTTCATATTGACGGAGACGTCCCTGCGCAAATCACCCTCTACCTTATAGTCATGGTCGATGACATCACGTATTTTTGCGATCTGCGCGTCGCTCAAATCCTTAACCCGTTCCAATTCTCCGATACCAGCCTTGTGACATATGTCGCGTCCAATTTTATGCCCTATCCCGTGAATATAGGTGAGGGAGACGGCAACCCTCTTGTTGCTTGGGATATTGATACCTGCGATACGTGCCATAGCGTTCCTGTTGCGTGTTATTTTACGCACCGCTTGGACTCTTCTGCCCTCAAGAGCACATGTTCCAATTGTGCGTGTACGTCACGTATAGCCTGCATGGCATCAATATGAAAGACTTTTTTCTTGCTTTTACCATGTTCATAAAATGGAAGGAGAGCACTCACCTCCTTGTGGTAGCTCTTAAGGCGGTGGCGCACCACATCTCCTTTATCATCACGACGTTGGCCGAATGTTGTCGCGCCACAACGGTCGCATCGACCTTCGCGTCGAGGTTTGTGAAAAAGCGCGTTATAGACATAATGACATTGTGTGCAGTGAAAACGATGGCTTATCCGCTGAATAATGTCTTCATCCTCCACATCCATCACAATAATGGCATCCAGTGTCATATGCTGGGCGTCGAGCATGGCCTCTAAGGCGCTGGCTTGTGCTTTTGTGCGTGGGAAGCCATCGAGGATAAAGCCTTTTTGATGTTGAGAACCTATTGTTGCCATTCTCTGCCTGAGGATATCGATCATGGTATGGTCGGGGACGAGCTCTCCCCTGTCGAGAATGGCGGCCACATTTTTTCCTAAAGGCGACTCCTTAGCGACTTCGTTGCGTAATATGTCACCCGTAGCGAGCCATTGAAAGTCATACGTCTTCTCTAGATAGAGTGCTTGTGTCCCCTTCCCTGCACCGGGAGGCCCTATGAGAAGGATATTCAACGTCTTCTCGCTCCTCTTATGCGCGCATTTTTTATGAGGGCTTCATATTGGTGAACAATGAGGTGGGACTGTACTTGCGACATGGTGTCCATGCTGACGCTGACAACAATCAAAAGGGATGTTCCACCGAAGTAAAAGGGGAGAGCATATTCAGCAATAAGATATTCGGGTAATAGGCATACAGCAGCAAGATAGATAGAGCCTACCGTTGTGAGACGCGTGAGGATATAGTCGATATGGTCAGCAGTATGGGCACCAGGGCGGATACCAGGGATATAGCCGCCATTCTTACGCAAATTTTCTGCCGTCTCTTGGGGATTAAAAACGAGCGCTGTATAAAAAAAGGCAAAAAAGATAATGAGCGCCATATAGATACTCGTATAGACGGGCTGGCCGGGACCACCCAATAATGTCGAGAATTCGTAGAGCCACTCAGGACCGCCAGAGGCATTGAGCTGGCCAACAGTGGAGGGCAGAAGAAGAAGGGAACTAGCAAAAATAGGAGGAATCACCCCCGCTGAATTCAACTTAAGGGGCATATGATTGCTTTGCTGTCCAA
The DNA here is from genome assembly GCA_014332745.1 of Alphaproteobacteria bacterium GM7ARS4. Classification (NCBI taxonomy): domain Bacteria; kingdom Pseudomonadati; phylum Pseudomonadota; class Alphaproteobacteria; species Alphaproteobacteria bacterium GM7ARS4. The sequence continues at coordinate 32,451 of JACONL010000005.1, forward strand.
CAATCTTATTGCCCACTTGACGCTTGGGATATTGCACGATGAGCCGACGCTGTGCTCTCTCCATGAACACAATGAAGGCGATGACAACGATAGCCATCACAAGAAAAAAGAAGAGCAACCCCGTAGAGAGCGCGCCACTTCGGCCTAAATCTAACGTGCTTACAAGGGCTTGGGGTAGATTGGCGACAATGCCAGCAAAAATGATGAGCGATATGCCATTGCCAATGCCACGTTGTGTGATTTGCTCACCGAGCCACATGAGGAAAATTGTTCCCCCAACAAGGGTAATCACTGTGGAATAGCGGAAGAGCGCCCCCGGCTCGATCACCACAGACCCGACAGAGGATTGTAGGCTTTCTAAACCGATGGCAACGCCATATCCTTGTAATGCCGATAAGAAAACGGTGCCATAGCGCGTATATTGGTTGATGATTTTACGTCCTGCCTCTCCTTCCTTTTTCAACTGATTGAGACGAGGTGTCGTCGCCGCCAGCAGCTGCATGATAATTGATGCAGAAATATAAGGAATGATATTCAGAGCAAAAATCGTCATGCGCCCTAAGGCGCCGCCAGCAAACATATCGAACATTCCAAGAATACCGCCAGCATTCTGTGAAAAGACATCTTCCAATGCTGCTGGGTCGATACCCGGAATGGGAATATATGAGCCAATCCTATAAACAATCAACGCACCCAACGTAAACCATAGGCGCTTTTTCAGCGTCTCGGCTTTCGCTAAAACCCCAAAATTGACGTTGGAGGCAAGACGTTCGGCGACTGATGCCATCTATGCCTCCTGACTCTTTCGTTTTGTTGCCTTTGTCCCCGATGTGCCTTCTTTACGGCCATCTTTCTTATGGGCAGAGACCGCGCCTTTATCTTTTCTCAAAATACGGACAGTTCCTCCCTTTTCTTCAACGGCTTTGACGGCACTCTTACTAGCGTAGGTAACCTCTATTGTCAATTGATGGGATAGGGATGCGGCCCCATCCCCCAACAAGCGCACCCCATCTTTCTGTCCCGATATAATCCCTTGTTGCGAGAGGGTCTGTTCTGTAATTACCTTGTCGCCTTTTAATGTCCCTTTTTTGATGGCGTTGGTGAGAGTCGATAGAGAGACAAGATGAAAAGTCTTGCGTCCGTAGGGGCGAAAGCCCCTCTTTGGCAGGCGCATGTGGATAGGCATCTGTCCGCCCTCAAAACCTTTGATGGCAACGCCAGAGCGCGACTTCTGCCCCTTCATCCCCCTTCCACATGTTTTCCCCTTGCCAGAGCCCGACCCTCGTCCGACACGTACCGACGCCTTCATCGCCCCCTTATTATCACGCAACATATTGAGGTGCATACCTTAGCCTCCATCCTTCTCTACACGCACCAAGTGAGAGACTTTGCGAATCATGCCACGCACGGATGGCGTATCCTCAAGGGTGCGACAACGCCAAAGGCGGTTGAGACCTAAACCAACCAATGTCGCCTTTTGGTCAGCGGGCTTGCGAATGCCGCTCCTGATACGTGTGACTCTTATCTTGCGTGCCATGATAAAGCGACCCTATTTCGTTTTCGTCTTTGTTCTCTTGGTCGCTCGAGAAGATGTTCTCGGTGTCTCGAAGAGAATGTTGCGTCTGTCCCCGACTTGCCGTGGCGATGATGTCTTCTGTAGCGCATCCAACGTGGCTCTTACCATATTATGCGGATTAGATGAACCAATAGATTTAGCGACGATATCTTCCACGCCTAACGCCTCAAAAATAGCGCGCATGGGGCCGCCAGCAATGATACCTGTTCCCCTTTTTGCGCGACGCAAGACAACCTTCCCCGCACCAAAATGTCCCTTCATATCATGGTGAATTGTTTTATCTCCTGTCAATTGGACGTCTATCATATGCGCACGGGCTTCCGTGAACGCTTTGCGTGTTGCCTCACCTGTTTCTCGAGCCTTGCCTGTGCCAATGCCGACTTTGCCTTGCCCATTGCCGACAACGACAAGAGTCGATACGCTAAACCGCCTGCCGCCCTTAACCACTTTAGAGACACGATTGTTAGAGATAACACGTTCAATGAGATCGCTCTCCTCCTTGCTGTGTCTCCTCGCACTCCCTCGCCTTGAGCTACGTTTATCTCGCTTGTCCCCTTCCCCTTGCGCCTCTTCTGCTTGTGACGCCTTCTGACGTCCCGTGCGCTGTTCCTCCTTTTTTTCACCCTCTATCGTCTTCGCTGTCCTTTTTGCTGTCCTACGAGATGGAGACACGCCCCTGTCAGAGGACGTGTCAGAGGACGTCTTCTTTGTGTCTTGTGTCTCTTGCGTTTTTTGTCCCGCCTTCGAGGCCTTCACGTCCTCTTTGTCCTTCAAGACGTTATCAAAAGCAAGGTCAGCAGGCTGAGTATGTTCTTCTTTTTGTTCGTCTACCATGGTTGTCCTATCATCTCTATGGCTTAAAAGGAAAGCCCTCCTTCACGAGCCGATTCCGCTAAGGCACGAACACGCCCGTGATAGGCATACCCGCCTCGGTCAAACACAACATGGGTGATGTTCTTCGACGTGGCGCGTTGTGCTATGAGTTCTCCTACCTTCTGGGCAGATTGGATAGTGCCTCCCGTCTTTAATGTCTTGCCGAGCTCTTTATCCAAGGTGGATGCCGATACCAACGTCGTCCTTTTACGGTCATCAATAATTTGCGCATACATATGTTGATGGGAACGGAAAACACTGAGCCGCACAGAATTTTTGCCCTGACGTAGACGATAACGTTGGCGACGAGCACGGCGGGAGACAAGACGTTCTTTAGACATGGGAAAAAGCGCTCAAAGACCTCTATTTTTTCTTTTTTCCTTCCTTGCGCAAGATGAATTCATCTTGATAGCGAATACCCTTTCCTTTGTAGGGTTCAGGAGGACGCAAGGCGCGTATTTCAGCAGCGATCTGGCCAAGACGCTGTTTATCCGCTCCTTTAAGAACGATCTCTGTGGGTTGAGGACATTGCGCCGTGATACCATCAGGAATAGGAAAAAGAATCTCATGGCTATAGCCCAGCTGTAAGGAAATATCTTTGCCCTTCATCTGCGCACGATAGCCAACACCATGCATAAGGAGCACGCGCTGAAAGCCTTCCTTGACGCCCGTGACCATATTGGCAATGCATGCGCGCGTCGTCCCCCACATCATGCGCATTTTTCGACTCGTGTCCTGTGGTGATATATGGAGATAAGACTCTTTGTGCTCGATGTTGAGACCATACGGCACAGAAAAACGCATCTCGCGCCCCGAGTCAGATATGACAGCGACATGCCCTTCCATACGGAATTGAGTCGTCTCAGAGAGAAAAATAGGGGCCTTTCCAGTTCTCGACATTGTTCAATAAACGTGACAAATGATTTCTCCACCAACGCCTTGCTGTCGTGCCTCCCTATCAGACAGGACACCCTTTGACGTGGACAGAATATAGATACCCAACCCACCATAAAGAGGCTTGAGAGCCTTGATGGGAGAGTATAAACGACATCCGGGTTTAGAACAACGCTTTACTTCGTGAATAGCTCCCTCTTTTTTGTAAACACGCAACGTGATCGTCAAGACTGGTTTCTTCGCATGGCGTGTATCGATGCCATAATCCTCTATATACCCCTCCCTCTTGAGAACATCGGCAATACGCACCTTCATGGCGGACGATGCGCATGTAACACTCTTTTTTTTCGCCGTCTGTCCGTTCCTTATACGCGTCAGCATATCGGCAATGGGATCACTCATCGACATGGTCTTCTACCAACTAGAACGGGACATGCCCGGAATCTCACCTTTGCCAGCGAGATCCCTCAACATAATGCGCGATAAGCGAAAGCGACGATAGACGCCTCTTCCCCTGCCTGTGATAATACAACGGCGGCGATAACGCACAGGCGACGAATCTCGAGGCATGGTCGACAATGACAAGCAAAGATGAAAACGCTCATCCTTATCCAAGCCTTTATCATGAATACGAGCCTTCAAGTCTCTCCGTTTCGCCGCGTATTTATCAATTATGCGCTGACGCCGGCTATTTCGTTCAACGACACTTTTCTTTGCCATAATCCGTTCTCACTCGTCAAAGGGTAACATAAAGCCGGCCAATAAGGCTTTACCTTCTTCGTCATTCTGTGCCGTTGTGACAATTGTCACATCAAGACCCCGTATCTTATCAGCTTTATCATAGTCGATTTCGGGAAAAATAATATGCTCACGAATACCCAAGGAATAATTCCCCCGCCCATCGAATCCCTTCACCGACACGCCGTGGAAATCACGCACCCGTGGCAGGGCGATATTAACGAGCCTGTCGAGAAATTCATACATACGCCGACGCCTCAATGTCACCTTACAGCCAATGGGCATGCCCACACGTAGTTTAAAAGACGCAACAGATTGACGCGCCTTTGTCGTGATGGGCTTCTGCCCGCTGATACACGCTAAATCTTGTGTCGCATTCATGATGTGTTTTTTATCGTCACGCGCCTCCCCTACGCCCATGTTGAGGACAATCTTGACAATTTTAGGGACGCACATAGGGTGACGGTAGCCAAAATCTTTGATAAGGGTCGGGGCGATGCTCTTTTTATAGAGCTCACTGAAGTGGGGAACAGGAGACGCTGGCATGGGGTCAGTCTATGATCTCCTGTGATGCTTTGCTATAGCGTAACTTCTGCCCCTCTTGGTTAAAACGGAATGCCACGCGCGTCGCCTTGTCCGTTTTTGGGTCAATGAGAGCCACATTAGAACGGTGAATTGTTCCTTCCTTTGTCTCGATTCCCCCTTGACTATCGGCTGATGCCCGTCTGTGCCTCTTTGTGAGGGCCGCCCCCTGTACGATCACACGATTCTCTCGAGGAATAACCTTGATAACCTCACCACGCACACCCTTATCACGCCCAGCAATGACGATAACCTTATCCCCCTTCCGTAAAGACATTTTATTAACCATAGAACACGATACCTCTCTCTTCTACAAGACTTCTGGCGCAAGAGAAATGATTTTCATGTAGTTGTGTCGACGTAGCTCGCGGGTTACAGGGCCAAAAATACGCGTGCCAATGGGTTCACCTTGGTTATTGATAAGGACGGCCGCATTGCGGTCGAAACGAATAGAGCTTCCGTCCTCTCTCAAAAGAGCGCTCACCGTGCGCACAATGACCGCCCTATGCACGTCCCCTTTCTTCACCCTTGCTCTGGGAACAGCATTCTTAATGGCGACAACAATAACATCGCCAATATGGGCGGTGCGTCTCTTAGCGCCCCCCAATACTTTGATACATTGTACGAGACGCGCTCCCGAATTGTCAGCAACATAAAGGTTCGTTTGCATCTGAATCATTGCTTATGTCACCTGTTCAACGACAATGAAATGCTTGCTCTTCGAGATAGGAGCGCATTCCCTGATTTTAACGATATCTCCCTTCTTATAACGATTATCCTCGTCATGGGCAGCAATTTTCTTACAGCGGCGAATATATTTCTTATAGAGAGGATGTTTCACATGGCGCTCCACCAGAATTGTCACGGTCTTATGACAAGCGTCACTCACAACAGTGCCTCGTATCGTTCTAGTTGCCATGGTGTGTCACCTCCTTATTCTGTTGTGAGGACTCTGCGCCTTGTTCTTTGTGCTTTTGTTTTTGCGTTTTGCGTTGATGCAAGATGGTGCGCGCCCGCGCATAGTCGCGACGTAAAAGGCGTAATTGTGACGTATTGTCCAACGTAGAGGACACACGTTGGAAACGCATATTGATGGATTGTTCGGCAAGGGATTTAAGGTGGTCGCACAATTCGTCTGTCCCCATAGCACGCATATCAGAAGGCTTCATTGGTCTTTCTCCTGCGTACGCATGACGACCCTTGAGCGTAAGGGTAATTTTGCCGTTGCGAGCCTAAAGGCTTCGACGGCTAATACCTGTGGCACACCATCCAACTCAAAAAGAATGCGTCCCGGCTTGACACGACATATCCAATACTCGACTGAGCCTTTCCCTTTTCCTTGTCGCGCTTCAGCGGGCTTTTGGCTCACAGGGACATCGGGGAAAATACGAATCCA
>JACONL010000006.1:0-9988 GCA_014332745.1 Alphaproteobacteria bacterium GM7ARS4
ATACAGGCATCGCCCTCGCCTTTACCTGTGCCTATTATGGCATTCGCCTTGTCCTCACCATGCCTGAAAGCATGTCACGGGAGAGGCGTAACATGCTGGCCCTCTTTGGCGCACAGCTCGACCTCACGCCAGCAGAGAAAGGCATGAAAGGAGCATTGGAACGCGCTCGTCAGCTCGTTGATAATGACCCCCACGCCATCATGCTGAGGCAATTCGACAATGACGCAAATCCCGCCATCCATTATGAGACAACGGCAGAAGAAATCTGGCTCGACACAGATCATCGGGTCGATTATGTCGTCAGCGGTGTCGGCACTGGCGGGACCATCACAGGCGTGGGAAGAAAACTCAAGGAGTATAATCCAAACATCGCCATGATCGCCGTAGAGCCAGAAAATTCGCCTATTCTCTCAGGGGGAATCGCAGGACCGCACAAAATACAAGGCATAGGGGCGGGATTCGTTCCCACAATCCTCGATAGGAATATCATCGACGCCGTCTATACGGTGAGCAACCAAACAGCCTTTAAGACAGCGCGCCAAGCTGCCCTTCTGGAAGGACTCGCCGTCGGCATATCTTCTGGCGCAGCCCTCGCTGTCGCCATGGAAATTGGCACATCCACCGAAGCGCGCGGTAAAACAATCGTCACCATCATGCCCTCCTCTGCCGAACGCTATCTCTCCACAGAACTCTTTTCCTTCATCCCATGAAACAGCTGGAAAACATCGATTCTTGGGACGATGATGAAATTGAACGCTACGCCCACCATTTTGTCCTCCCTGACATAGGAACAAAGGGGCAAGAGGCCATCAAACATGCGCGCGTGTTTATCATTGGGATGGGCGGGTTAGGGTCTCCCTTGCTCTTATACCTCGCCGCTGCTGGCGTTGGCACTATCGGTATCATCGATGATGACGCTATTGAGACATCGAATCTCCAACGTCAAATTCTCTATACCACAGGCGATATTCACAAAAGAAAAGCCATCCAAGCCCAACGCCACGCACACGCTCTCAACCCGCTCATCACCATCAACGCCCACCCGTCCCGACTGACAAAGCACAATATCGATGCCTTGATAGGACATTACGACATCATTGCCGATGGAAGCGATAATTTTGCCACCCGCTATCTCGTCAATGACGCATGCTACCGCTTGAAAAAAACCCTTGTCAGCGGCGCATGCCAAGGATTTGAAGGACAAGTCGCCAGTTTTCGTCCTTGGCAAGATTCCTCCTCCCCATGCTATCGTTGCCTTTTCCCCGAACAGGATAGCAACACGGGAGAAGAAGGATGTCAGCGCGCTGGGATTGTCGCCCCTCTCGCTGGCATTATCGGCTCTCTTCAGGCCTTAGACGTCATAAAACACATTGTCGCAAATCCTGCGCCATCAACACACACCCTGCTCCTTTACGATGGACGTCACCATCGTCTCCGCCTTATCCACGTGACAAAAAATAAGGCATGTCCTCTCTGTGGATACAAAAAATAGACAAGGCATCGTGTTTACGCGCATTCCTTCTGTAAGACCGAGATGATGATGTCCCATGCCTGGTGGAGTTCTGCGTCAGTGATACAATAGGGTGGCACCATATAAAGTGTCGTGCCTAAGGGACGTAACCATAAGCCTTGTTGCGCGTAGTGACGGCGCAATCTTTTGCTGATGGCATGGTGATAATGCCCGTCATCATTATGCGTTCCACACTCGAAGGCAACGACAACGCCACATTGACGCCTGTGGCGCATAAACGCATAGGGCGCACAATCTGCCAAACGTTCCCTATGCACGTCGATGATAGCGCGTATACGGGCTTGGGTCGTCGGCGTGTTTAACAAGTCCATCGATGCGTGGGCGACAGCACACCCCAGAGGATTCGCTGTATATGAATGCCCATGCATGAAACTATGGGCGGGGTCGGTATCGGCAAAGGCGGAAAAGACGCGAGACGATACAAGAGTCGCAGCAAGGGGAAGCATGCCTCCCGTCAGTCCCTTGGCGAGACAGATGATGTCTGGTTTGTGCTGAAGATGGTCGCATGCGAACATCTTGCCTGTCCGATAAAATCCTGTGAGGACTTCGTCAAAAATAACAAGCACCCCTTGGGCTTGGGCTTCCGCCACAACATGCTCAAGAAAACGAGGCGAACACATACGCATACCTGCCGCCCCTTGCACCAACGGCTCGATAATGATGGCGGCGAGCTGCCCTTTATGGGCCTCTAGCTGCTGAACAAGACATGACAAGGCATGGGCTTCTCTCTCCTCTTCATCATTGACGCCATGCCATGAGGCGGGATAAGGAACAAAGTCGAAAGGAAACACCATAGAGGCAAAGGGTTCATAAAAGCCACAGGAAAATCCTGCCGACATCGCCCCCAATGTGTCGCCATGATAGCCTCCTTGAAAGGCCATGAATCGCTGACGCCTCTCCCCTTGATTATGCCAATACTGCCACGCCATCTTGAGGGCAACCTCCACCGCCGTCGAGCCATTGTCAGAGAAAAAAACACGCTCAAAGGGCGCGCCAACAGCATCAACCAAGCGCCGTGCCACATCGAGCGCCCCTTGATGGGTCGCACCAGCAAAGGCAATATGGTCTAACGTGCGCGCTTGTCTTTGTAACGCCTCAACCAATGTGGGATGGCTATGCCCATGGAGATTAACCCACCAAGATCCTATGACGTCCATATAACGTTTCCCCGTCTCGTCATAAAGCCATACCCCTTCTGCCTTTGTGATGTGAGGGACGTCATCCTCTATCCCTCCTTTTGTGTAGGGATGCCATAAGGCATGGGCGCGTGTCACAGAGTCCACCATGATGGCATGTGATGTGTGATATGGACGTCTTGGTCTGTGATATGACGGATGGGCTTATGAACGCACATTGTGGATAACACCTTAATGTTACCATAATGTTCTATAGCATGGTGATTGTCCTCGTCCTGTTCTCCATACAGCACAACGCCTCGTGGGAACACATGGCGGGTACGAAGCGCCTCGATGGTCAGGAGCGTGTGGTTGATTGTACCAAGTCTGGTCGATGCCACAATGATAACAGGAAGACACATCATAGAGATCATGTCAACCATCATATGGGTGTCATTAAGGGGCACAAGGACGCCTCCCGCCCCCTCAACAATCCAAAGACGCCCCGTGTTGTTGGGGGCACTATCATAGGGCTTACCACATTGAATGGGCTTCCAATAGATCCCTCGTGAGCGAGCTAACAGATAGGCCGACCATAGCGTCTTGCCAATGTCCGTGTTTGTCCCTGTGATAAAGAGTCCTTTCATGATGTTTTCTGCATGAGACGATAGTGAATATGCCAATCAGCCGTGAAAGGCTTGTCTTGCTGTGACACTAAAAAACGTAGCATGGCCATAGAAGAGACCCATGAAGGCTGAGGAACAGACGCACCCCACTGCCGTATATGGTCTAAAAAGCCTTTGAGGTGCGCATAAGACTCGTCCTTCCTTTCGTCATGGGAAGAGACGCACTGTCCATATCGGGAAAGAAGGACATCCACCGTATGGGCATCGGGAAAGGAAAAGGGACTCCCCCGTCCGCCTCCCTGTTTGCACAAGGCGTGAAAATGAGAGAGACTCCCTACCCCCGGAAAAGCAAGGATAAGAAGACCACCAACCGCCAATTGTTGTGAGAGGATCTCTGTCAATACAGGGGTCACATCCCCGAACCCCGCCAACCAGTGAAGCACCATCGTCATGACAATGATGTCAAAGCCCATGTTAAAAGGCAAACGCCGTCCGTCACAAACAATGTCGTGATAGCACCGCCCATAGAGGCGATGGAGGCGTCTTCTGCTCTGTCGCACCATATCGCTACTGATGTCGGTGAGGCAACAAACGGAAAAACGCCTCTCCATGTGCCTACCATCACGAGACAATGCCTCCATCCATTGTCCGCTACCACACCCTATCTCTAGAAGGGAAGGAGATACATATTTTTCGATGTAGGCAAGCGATTCACTCGCCAAGCGCGTCGCCACATGCCTCTGCAATCCGTTCGCATGGTGGTAATGGCTGCTGGCGCGCGAAAAACGCGCGCTCACCCTACGAGAGAACAGAACATCAGCCATAGGCTGACGACACGCGCTGTCTGTCATATCACCATCGTGCGCATGAACGTCTGTATATGCTGACGACATTCCAGCGGTTTTGTGAAGGGAAGCATATGCCCGCCGTCATGCCATCGATGACATAACACGCCATCACCTGTCATATGGGCTTGGGATAATGATGAAGGAACGACCTTGTCATCATCAGCCCATAGGCACAAGCAAGGCACGCCACGGGCAAGAAGCTGTTGCCATGCCATTCTTTCATCTGCCGTTTGTATATCCTTGAAGTCCTCTTCGAGAAGAGGCATGACACTCTCCTCATGGGAAGGAAGTGCCCTCCCTTCGACGCCACAATAGGCGTAAAAGTCGCGTAACATCGCCATGGGTGATGCGCGTAACCGAGAGAGACTGGCCGTCAACAAAGAGGGGCGCACACCACAAGGATTGTCGTCCTTCGAAGGCAAACAGAGCATGCCACTGATGCTGACCACCCCGTGCCACCATGTCTTCGATAGGCGTAAAAGACGACACAGACCAAAAGAATGGCCGACAGCAACGACTTTATGCGTCTCAGCGCACGCCTTGATGACTGACCGCACATCTGGACTGGGCATGCCAAAATACCCCCTTTCGTAGAAAAGAGCGCGAGTCCCATGCGCATGAGGCCATGGTGCCATCTCTTGCCACAGGGTGCTGTCAACGCCCCACCCGTGCGCATAGACATAACAGACGGGATGATGTTGCTCTGTCATAGAGGATACGCCTGTGTCAGCGCATGGAATAACCCGTCCATGTCGTCTCGTGTATGGGCTGATGTCATGGAAATACGCAAGCGTTCTTGGTGTTTTGGCACGGTGGGTGTGCGTATGAAAGGGACATAATGCCCTCTCTCCCATAGCTGGCGGGCGACATTGTGGACAGAGAAAGCACCCTTGACGATAATGGGAATGATATGGGATTGGGAAGAGAGACAATCATATCCCGCATGCCGTAATCGACGGCGCATGACCGCTGCCCCATCGAGGAGTTTTTTACGCCTCGCCGTCAGCATCACAAGACGCTCAAGCCCCGCATCAAGAGCCCCTAAAAGAGGCGGCGGAAGTGCCGTGCTGTAGATAACGCCACCACAGCAATTGATAAGATATTCTCTCATGGCATGGCGACAGCATATGGATGCCGCAAATCCCCCTAAGGCTTTCCCAAATGTCGTCATCACCATATCGATACCAGCGACAGATTCCGTCATGCCAAAGCCATTCTTACCAAAGACACCCATAGCATGGGCATCATCGAGATATAAAAAGGCATGGTATTTCCTCGCCAATTCTACCAACCCTTGTATATCAACGCAATCACCATCCATACTGAAGAGCGTCTCTGAAACGATATAGCGATAGCGGACATGGTCTTTTGAGAGAAGTGTCTCTAGATGATTGAGGTCAAGATGGCGGTAACGTCTTTCTCGCACGCCAGCCAATTGACAGCCCCGATGGAGGCTCTCATGGTTAAGTCTGTCCGTATAGATGGCAACATCTTGTCCCATCCCCACGTCGGCTCGCAACAGGCTCGATAACACGGATACGTTCGCCATCCATCCACAAGCAAACAAGAGGGACGCCTCCATGCCCTTGCCTGCGGCTATGGCACGCTCTACCTTATGGCATAGGCTCTGATGATGACACCCTAAGAGCCTTGATGCCCCGCTCCCCACCCCCCATCTCGCCGCCCATTCTTGCGCCCTTGCGATGAGAAAAGGGTCGAGGGACATGGCAAGATAGTCATTGCTCCCCCAATTGACACAGGGACGCCCCCCTCTTGTGATGTTTCCTGTCGTATCGGCATGCCCTCCTTCATCACCCTGTATCACACGATACAGCCCTTTCTTTTTTCTTTCTTCAAGGACGCTGTCATAAAGGGTATGATGGTGCTGTGTCATCCTGTTATCACGCTCGCGCTCTTCCCCTTTTGACAAGAGAGGGAACAACCTCCTATAAAGAGTCCTATCATGGTTTTACCTTTTCGCGGTCATTTTCCTGAAACGCGTCTGCGTCGCATGCGTCGCCATGCGTGGTCGAGGGAATGGCTCAGGGAACATAGATTAACGCCTCACAACCTCGTCCAGCCTCTCTTTGTCCGCGAAGAGACTATGGAGGAGTCTGCTCACGCCATGCCCGCCATGACGCCCGTCACGCTGGACGGACTGATACAGAAAGGGCGTGAAGCCTTGTCCTATGGTATCGGGAGCGTCATGCTCTTTCCCATCGTCCCTGCATCGAAAAAGGACGAGCGCGCCTCAGACGCTGTCAATCCAGACAACCTTATCTGTCGCGCTATCAAGCACTTAAGACATCATGTACCCTCCTTAGGCGTCATCTGTGATGTGGCGCTAGACCCCTACACATCCCATGGCCATGACGGCCTATGGCGTCATGGTGATGTGGATAACGACAAGACTTTAGAGATTTTGACTCGCCAAGCCATCATGCAAGCCGACGCTGGCTGTCACGTCCTTGCCCCTTCTGATATGATGGATGGCCGTATTGGCGCTATACGCCAAGCCCTCGATAGGCATGGCGCTCACCATGTCCTCATCTTGTCTTATGCCGCAAAATATGCATCGTCTTTGTATGCTCCTTTCCGCGATGTTTTAGGAAGCACACGCTCTCTACAGGGCGCAAGCAAGGAGCAATACCAAATGGCGATAGCGAATCGGGAAGAGGCGTTGCGTGAAGTCATGATGGATATCGAGGAAGGCGCGGATATGGTCATGGTCAAGCCCGGCTTATGTTACCTCGATGTCCTCCATTGCCTTAAGGAGCATTATGCTTTTCCCCTTGCGGCATACCATGTAAGTGGTGAATATGCCATGCTCCATGCTGCTGCGGAAAAAGGCTATCTCTCCTATGACGATGCCCTCTTAGAGAGTTTGCTAGCCATCAAACGGGCTGGCGCGACTATGATTATCAGCTATGGCGCTCTCGATGCGGCGCGCCTCCTACAGCCATGACGATGCATCCTCCCCTCCATGATGTCATTATCCTTGACATGACGCGGGTTCTCGCTGGGCCTTATTGCACCATGATACTACGTCACTTGGGCGCTCGTGTCATCAAAGTAGAAAAACCTCCGTTGGGTGATGACTCAAGGGGCATAGGCCCCTTCATCAATGGGAAATCCGCCTATTTTGCTGCCCTCAATCGTGGGAAAGAAAGCATTGCCCTCTCGCTAGAACATGCGCGTGATAGGAAAATTTTCGACTCTCTCCTCTCCATGAGCCACGTGCTCGTGGAAAATGCGCGTCCCCATGCCCTCTCCCGTTATGGCTATGATTGGGAGACTCTCCATAGACGCTGGCCACACCTACATTATGCGTCTATCAGTGGCTTTGGCCATGATGGCCCCTATCACATGCACCCATCCTATGACATCATTGCCCAAGCGATGGGAGGACTCATGAGCCTCACAGGCGAAGAAGGACGGGAAGGTGTGCGCGTTGGCGTCTCTATTGGCGACATTGCCGCAGGGTTATTCGCTGTCATCGCTATTCTGGCGGCCTTGCGCAAAGAAGGAACAGGAACACGTATCGATATCTCTATGTTGGATTGTCAAATTGCCCTTTTAGAAAATGCCATCGCCCGTTTCGACGCAGGACTGACGCCACAAAGCACAGGCACGCGCCATCCCACCATCACGCCCTTCGATGTCTTTCCCACCAGAGACCATCCCCTTGCCATCGCCGCTGGTAACAATAAACTCTTTGGACTCTTGGCAGAGAGTATCGGACGAGCAGACCTTATCACGCATCCCCTCTTTAAAGACAACGCCACACGCACACAACACCAAGCACAGCTCAAAAACATCATTGCCCGCGCCTTACAAAAAAAAGCCAGAGACCATTGGCTCACAAGGTTGAGGACGATGGGCGTGCCAGTCGCTCCCATTCATGGTGTCGCTGAGATTCTCCGTGACCCTCAACTCCACCACCGCCAGATGATCATGAAAGGAGATGACCCCGCCATGGGACCCACCCACATTGTCGGCACGCCCCTCAAGATAAGCACCATAGAGGATGGAGACATGCCCTTCGATACCGAACAGCCTTCCCCCGCCTTGGATAGCCACCGCCACGCCCTTTTACAAGAAATAGAACAAAAATCATGACGCACCATAAAATAGGTTGATTTTTTTTAAAATATGGCATAATGCCATCACAAGGGAGGTTATCTCTTTTTTGCTCTACGTCCCCTGCCATTGCCCATTGCTCCCATCGTATGTCGACATCTACGCCTTATCGTATCATTGCCGTCCTTTTTGCCCTCGGCTTATTTTATGTGGGTACCCAAGTCAGCATAGGCGGTGCCGATTCTGCGTGTGAAGAACGTATATCTGTCCATTCCCTCAAAGATATTGATAGCTATATCAACAGGAGTCTCTGTCCTGTTGCCCGCAATATGGAGGCGATGGTGTTTTATGGCATATCGGTGGGAGGAAGTGTTCTTCCCTATGTCGTCATCCTTCTCATGGCGGTCAGTTTGTTTTTGACGTTTTACCTGCGCTTTATCAACGTGCGAGGCCTTGCCTATGGCGTCCGCCTTGCCATGGGCAAGGGGGAGGATACGCATGCCCCCGGGGAAATCTCACACTTTCAAGCCTTATCCGCGGCGCTCTCTGGCACTGTGGGATTAGGCAATATCGCTGGCGTTGCTGTTGCCATCACGGCAGGGGGCCCGGGGGCGGCGTTTTGGATGATTGTCGTCGCCCTCTTTCTCGCTGCGACAAAATTTACCGAATGTAGTCTCGGGAACAAATATCGAGTCGCCCATGAGGATGGAAGTTTCTCAGGGGGCGCGATGTATTATCTCTCTCGCGGCCTCAGCGAACGTCGAGGCTTGGCGCATTTTGGGATTTTTCTCAGCGTCCTCTTCGCTCTCTTCTGTATAGGAGGGAGTCTAGGGGCGGGCAACATGTTCCAAGCCAATCAAGCCTATCAACAATTGGTGGCCAGCACAGGGGGTGAGGCCAGCATATTTTACGATTATGGCTGGTTGGTGGGGCTCGCTTTTGCTCTTCTTGTGGGGGCTGTCATTATCCATGGCATACGTAGTATTGTCCATGTCACAGAGATTCTTGTCCCCATGATGGGCGTGCTGTATGTGCTTGCCTGTATCACGATCATAGGCGTTCATGCCGATAAGATTGGGAGTGCTTTGCTGGAAATTATCCTCTCGGCTTTCACACCAGAAGCGCAATATGGAGGGATATTAGGGGCGATGGTCTGGGGGATTAAGCGCGCTGCCTTTTCCAATGAGGCGGGTCTTGGCTCGTCGCCAACGGCCTATGCCGCTGTGCGCACAGGCGACTCCACCTCAGCGGGGATGATCTCTCTTCTCGAGCCTGTTGTCGATACGATGGTCATCTGTCTGATGACAGCCCTCGTTATCGTCATTACAGGCGTGCATGAGACAAGCCATGGCGCTCTTCAAGGAGTCACCCTGACATCCCAAGCCTTCGCCACCGTCATAGATTGGTTTCCTGTGATTCTCACCATTGCCATCACGCTCTTTGCCTTCTCTACCATGATCACATGGTCTTACTATGGATTAAAGGCATGGACGTATCTCTTTGGCAACACGGCTGTCGTGAGCAATGGCTTCAAAATTATATTCTGCCTGTTCGTCATTGTCGGCGCCTCTGCCAATCTGGAAGAGATTGTTCGCCTCTCAGAAGCTACCATCTTTCTCATGCTCATCCCCAATACGATAGGGCTCTTCATCCTCTCGTCAGAAGTCAAAAGGGACATGCTCACCTTTCAAGAGCGCTACAAAAAAAGATAAGAGAGGATACAGAAAACCCCGCATGGACGATGGAGCAACAAGGCTTCCATGCTCAAGCGGGGCTTTCCCGGACACG
>JACONL010000006.1:10005-36089 GCA_014332745.1 Alphaproteobacteria bacterium GM7ARS4
ATCTCGAGACCAACGCTGACTTCCGTGACTTCTGGAGTGCTCCAAGCCATGATACACCTCTTTCTTTTAGGTTGTACGTGTTGTTATGCCCTCCCTTGTGTTATGGCTTAGAAAGATGAACGCTTTATGAACAGGCGCGATTTTTTACAAAAAATCTTTTTCCTGCGCTTTTTTCCCTATAATAAAGGCTATCACCCTGCATGCCTCCTGTTGCCACATCCCTTGTTTTCGTGTCGCGTCGCCTCCTTCCCCCCTCCATCGCACCCTCGTCCATAAAGTCCATCCCCAAAGCTGCGCTTGTGCTGATGGTTGCCATTGTCGCCTGTGCTGGGTTAGTCGCCTATACCCTCTGGCACACGGGTCTCTGGCACACGGGTCTCTGGCACACGGGTCTCTGGCCTAGAGGCATGACGATAGGACAACAAGAACAGCGTGAGACAGTGCCACAGGTCACAGAGACAGAGACCCATGCACCCCAACAACCAACACAGAACAGCGACACCCTCCATGACGATGTGTCTGCCGTCGAGGAAAGACTCGCAACATTAGAAGAGGTCGTTCGTCGCTTGGACTCTGCATCGCGTGAGGCCTCACATGAGGCATCCCCTAACGCCTTGCACGGTGATACCAACGGCCATAGGCTGGAGGTCTCCCATATGGCGCTCGCCCTCTCCATCATCGAACAGCTTGAGACCCATGTTACCACCCATGCGCCTTCAAGAGCGTATCAGCTGTTGCAAGAGCTCCTATCTCCCTATGATTCATACCAAGATGCCATGACCCTGTTAGGCGAAACATTGAGGGACATTGTCGGGGAGGATTTAGCACAAGAATCTGCCCATACAGCCTATCGTCCTCTTGAGGCGATGGTCGATGATATTATCAAAGCGCGCCGCGACATCACAGAGGAACGACTCCTTGACACCGAACGTCCTTCTTTCATGACATTTCTTAAGAATTTGGTCACTTTAGAGAAAGTCAATGATGGCGAAGACATACCACATCATGGACGTACGCGTTCTGCTTCCGTTGAGGATATGGTAACATTCCTCCATCACCAGCAATGGCAGAAGGCGCGCAACGTCATACAAGACATCCATCAAGGAAACACCATGACACCCCCATGGGCTATGCTAGATACACAGCTCGAACGATACCTTAGGCTCTCACGCCAATTGGATGGCCTACGCACCCTTCTCTACGAAGAGATGAAGGCGGCGTTACGCACCCAACAGCATGACCATCGCTCTGTCCATGAACAGAGCAGGCAAGAGGACGCTGTGCCATGAAACGTTTTATTCTCTGGAGTAGCTTTATCCTTATCATTGTGCCTCTTGGCTTGTGGCTCGTCTATGAACCGGGTTCGGTGACGATCACATGGTTTGGCTATCGTCTTGAGACCCATGCTTTTATTGCTCTTTTCGGGCTCTCATGGCTCTTATTGTCATGTGTTTTATTGACACGCTTGTGGCTCTGGCTACGTCACACACCGCAACGTATCCTCTCTCAACGAGAGCAAGGGAAGAGGCACAAGAGTTTGCAAGCGCTCACGCGTGGTTTTATCTCGTTGGCGGCGGGAGAAAGCCAAAATGCCCTCATAGAAGCGGAGACCATCGATAAAAATATGCCTCTTCCAGCGCTCTCACTCTTGCTGAAAGCGCAAGCCCACCTGCAAAAGGGCGACCATGCGGAAGCAAAACGCCACTTCGTTAAGATGCTCGAGAGTCAAGATACCGTGTTTTTCGCCCATCGTGGCCTTGCCCAACATGCTCTCCACCATGAAGATTATGAGAGCGCCCTCCAACATCTACGAGAAGCATCATCCTTACAGCCAAAAGCGCATTGGATATACCACGCGCTCCTGCGAGTCTATACAGCACAGAAAAAATGGCATGATGTGCTGACGTTGGTTGATAAAGCGCACTCGGCCCATGCCTTCCCTCTCGAACAAAGCAGGCATTATCAGGCCGTCACATATTTTATGCTGGCGGACGCATGCCGACAAGAAGGACCTCATCAAGAGAGCGACAAAGAACGCACATATTTAGAGAAGAGTGTCAAACACGACCCCCACTTCGTCATGGCTTACGTCAGAAAGGCACAATGGGAACGTGAGTCTCAAAACAAAAAGAAAAGTTTAGAGGCGCCAGAGGAACAGCACTATCAAACACTCCATAAACTCTGTCAAGCCTCGCTCACCTCAGCGCAAAGCCGTCTTGCCATGGCGGATGCCGCCATACGTTGTCGGTGGTGGGCCCAAGCGCGCCATTGGCTTGACCCTCTGTTTCAACAATTACCGCTATGCCGAGAGGCTTTGCTCTATCGCGCCGCCATTGACAAGGCAACCATGGGGCATGACAAAGGCGCGCAATGGCATCACCAAGCAGAAAAGGCTTTGCCCCTGTTCATTTGGTCTTGTCAACAATGTCACCATCAGCACAAAGAATGGCATGCCATATGTCCGCAATGCGACTCCTTTGCGACAGTACGCTGGACTCGTTCCCTCGATGCGCCCATGCCAACATCATCGTCTCCGTCTCTCACGACATCCTCCCAGACCCAAAGAGAGAATCGCCCCGACGCCAAAGACATGACCATCGATATGCCATGATGTGGTTATGACGCAGCGCGCACCTCTCGCACCTCAGGAATATAATGGCGCAAGAGATTTTCAATGCCCGCCTTGAGGGTGGCCGTCGAGCTGGGACAGCCAGCACATGCGCCGCGCATTTGCAAATAGACGATACCATCCTCATAAGAACTGAAATTAATGTCGCCACCATCCATCGCCACAGCGGGACGCACACGGGTATCGAGAAGCTCCTTAATTTTTGTTACAACCTCGCCACCCTCACCATCATTAAGATGTGACGGCACAATACAACCCTCATCATGGAGAACGGGGTCGCCTGATTGAAAATGCTCCATGATCGATGCAAGAATCGATGCCTTGAGCGCCATCCATTCTTTATTTTGCGCCCGCGTCACCGTGACAAAGTCGCTCCCTAAAAACACACCGACAACACCCTCGATAGCAAAAAGACGTGACGCTAGGGGAGAATGTGTCTCAGCCTCCGCCTTCTGGGTGAATTCTGCCGTCCCCCCCTCTAAGACGGGACAACCAGGAATGAATTTCAATGTCGCCGGATTAGGCGTTTGTTCTGTCTGTATAAACATCGTCTCTTATCTCTCTTCTATGCCCTCCAGCGTCAACCCCTCCCCTTTTAAATATCGTGCCATTATACCATCATGTCAATGTCTTGTTGCTTCATATCTGATGGAATCATGATGACAGGAATAGCCGTCTTCTTTTTCCGCTTCTCATAGGTGTCAGCCACCAAAGAGGCGGCCATGTGGCCAGCGCCTAATCTTGGTCCCAACACCAACGCTGCCACACGGGACTCTTCATCAAGGAATTGGGCGAGGCATGTGTCTAAACGTCCCTCACGTAGATAGACGATGGGCGTTTTTCCTTCCCCCTTTTGGAAGGCGTGAGATAAGGCGCTCATATGCTGTTCGAGTTTTTCTTTTCTTTCCTCCATAGACGCATCTTGTACCGCCAACCAATACATGGCTTGTGGCTCTTCTGCTACACCGAAAAGACCGACAACACCCCCCATGCGTTCGGCCAATTTATGGGCATAATGCAATGCCGCCCGAGTCTCTGCCTCACTGCCCACAACCACCAAACATATTTTTTCCTGTGCCATACCCTCGTCCTCCACACATTACCCACCCCCATTCTACAGCTCTTGTGCGCACACGTAAAGAGAACACAAAGCGCGTCAGTAACGTCTAAACAGCAATGCCACAAAAACACCTAAGATGACACAGAACGCAACACCCAAAAGACCGTAAAGCACGCCATCGTCCCGAGCAAGATTATGGACAACGGCATTCCAACCGCTTCGTTGCACCTGAAAATGGGCAATGCTGCGCCCTATGAGACGTCCCGTGCTGTCGCTGATAATGAAGGCTTCGATACTATAGTCACCTTGAGGCGCTTGGGGCGGAATGTCAATATGCACCTTGTAAAGATTATTATCCACCTCGATACCGCCATTTTTCTGCTGCCATAAATTTTGCCTCTGCCGATGGCGCAACAGCGCTTGATAAAAATCAACCCTATCGTCATAGACAGCAAAAGAATCAGGGAGCGCAAGCCCTCGTTGCAACACAAAACCATATTCATCTAAAATCTTGTCGTAGAGGAGCTCGGCAATGTTGCCACTGGAATAGACACCATAAAAATAGGGTGTGTCGCCCAGAGTACGTCCATAATCACTGACCCAAAATCCAAATCTGTTTTTCAAGCGATGCACCGTGACCTCTTCATCCCTGCTCGTCACACGTAAAACAATGTGCGCATAACGCTTCATCGCCCCATAGATAAGGAGTCTCTGCCCACTGAAAACAAGCCCTATGGGAACGACATCTGGCTCTGTTTTAATCACGACAATGTCTTCGGCAAAATCCTCTGCCAATGACACATTGGCGTGGGACATCCCTCCCATGCCACAGACAATGTAGAAACACACAAAGATACAAGCGATAGATTGGCGCGCTTTCATCACGACCCCGCTCCAGCATGACTCACCGTATAGGGGTCAAAGGGCGCCTCAACAATGTTCATAAGCAAACGCACCGACACGCCAATAAGAAGAAGAGCGAAAATCAAGCGCATCATAATCCCTCCCTTGAGGACTTTGCCCAGATAACTCCCTATTTGTGCCCCAATGACACCCCCCGTGACGAGAATAACAACCAAGACAATATCCACCGTCTTCGTCGTCGTCGCATGCAATAATGTGACATAAGACGCAAGGAATGTCGTGTAAAAAAGGGATGTGCCAACAACAACAAGGGTTGGCATGCCTAACATGTAAATCATGGCTGGCACGAGAATAAAGCCTCCTCCCACACCTAACATAGCCGATAACCCACCGACCCCAACACCGAGGATAAGAGGAGGAATGATGCTAATACGCATATTCGACACCTTAAAGTGAATCTTGAGAGGCCAAGGATTGTCTGCCTCTTTGACGGGCTCGGTGGCGCTCTTTTTCCTTCGAAACAGGAAGCGCACACTGCTCCTGAGCACTTCCCACATCATCATCAAGCCAATGACAGCAAGAAATAACACGTAGATCAGCGAAATGACAAAGTCTATCTGCCCTTGCTCTTTGAGATACAAGAAAAATGATACGCCATAATAAGACCCCACAAAGCCTCCCACCAAAATCAAACACCCCATGCGCATATCCACATTGCCTTGACGCATATGGGCGATTCCTGCCGATACGGAATTACCAACAATTTGATTCGCGCCACTGGCGACGGCCACTTGCGGTGGGATACCCCAAAAAATGAGGAGGGGCGTGATGAGAAAACCGCCTCCAACCCCAAACATGCCAGACAATATGCCAACACCGAGTCCAGCAAGCCACAACGCCCAAACGTCAACAGACAGCTGGGCAACGGGTAAATAAACCTCAAGCATCGTTTCTATCTTCTACCAATGATAGGGCGAGCTGCTCGTTCATGTCTCTCTCCTTCGTCTCTCTCGTTCTTTTTACGTGTCCTCCCCTTATGTGTCATTTCTATAGGAAACCAACGATGTCATGCAAGGCATTCCATGTCTCATCGGCATGACGAGATGCTCGGGCGGCGCCATGGTGGAGAATGGCGTCCAACTTGTCAGGGTCAGAGAGGTGACGATGCATAGCATCACGCATAGGCGCTACCACCTCGATAAGACGTTCGCTCAAGGCGGGCTTAAGAGACGAGAAAGGCTTGCCAGCCCACATGGCGCATGCCTGCTGGAGCGTCTGATGGGACGCCACAGCATAGAGCGTCAGTAAATTCTTTGCTTCTGCTCTTCCCTCCATCTCCTCGACACAAGAAGGAAGGGGATGACTATCTGTGCGCGCCTTCTGTATCTTGAGGCATATGGTATCATCTGTATCAAGCACATTGATTCGCCCATAATCTGATGCTTCAGACTTGCTCATTTTGTTTGTGCCATCGCGCAACGACATGATACGACTCGCCTCTTCCATAATGCGGGGCTCAGGGAGAGGAAAGAATGCCTCACCACACTCATGGTTAAAACGCTCAGCAATATCGCGTGCCAATTCTAAATGCTGGCGTTGGTCATCACCTACAGGCACATGGGTCGCCCGATAGAGTAAAATATCCGCTGCCATAAGGACAGGGTAGGCATATAATCCAAGCATGGCTGACTCGCGCTTTTTCCCCGCCTTGTCCTTAAATTGCGTCATGCGATTGAGCCAACCAAGGGGCGTAAAACAAGATAAGAGCCATTGAAGCGCCGCATGTTTCGGCACGGCTGATTGATGGAAAATGATGGATTTCTCCACATCCAATCCCGCTGCCAAATACGCCGCCGTCACACAGCGCACCCCTTCTCGCAACCCTTGCCTCGTCTGCGCTGATGTCAACGCATGGAGGTCCACAACACAGAATAAACATTCCCCTTCGTCTTGCATAGCAACCCAATTACGCAACGCCCCGAAGTAATTCCCTATATGAAGGACGCCTGTCGGCTGAATACCAGAAAAAATACGTTTAGGACTCTCTGTCATCGCTGAGCATTATCCTCGCTTGAAGCCACCACACCACGCCATAACACAAAACCCCCACAAATACCATCAAGAACACATGAGCAAAACGTATAAACCACGCCTCTCTTTCAAACAGCATCAACCGCTCAAACCATAAGAGACACACCACCATGACAGCACTGGCAGAAAGAGCCATGACAAACAAAGAGAATACCTTCCTCGAAAAGACAAACCATCCCTTGCCATGAAGCCACCAAAACAGCAAAAGCGCCTGAAACCATGATGCCAACACAGGGGCAGCCGCTAAACCCCGTATGCCATAAGCATGCATCAACATAAACGCGAAAAACGCATTCACCACCACCGACCACATGGCAGAACGCAAGGGATAGTGATGTTGTTTCCTTGCATAAAAAAAGGATACGAGAAGACGCGACAAAATAAAGGCTGGCACGCCACAGGCAAAAATCTGTAGGCATTGTGCCGAGACATGTCCATGCTGTGACGTAAAATCTCCATACACAAACAACATCTCGATGATGGGAGAGGCAAGAACAAAAAGACCCGCCGCTGAAGGCACAGCCAACAGCATGCTATAATGAAGGGCTTCATCATGTTGACGGTTGCTGTGCTGTACGCCTTGTCCGTCTCGTTCGATAGACGCATGGGAAGACGCAAGAGAGGGAAGAATCACCGTGCTTGCCGCAACGCCAATAATTCCAAGAGGAAGTTGACTCACCCTATCAGCATAATACAACATCGTCACCGAACCCGCAGGAAGAAGCGTCGCCAATAACGTATTCATCACAACATTGACGTGATGCACACATGCCGTCAAAGCACTCGGCACAGCGAGACGCAACATCGCGCCAATATCTTGACTCCAACGAGGCATCGCCATGCCATCCTTGTGCGCCGACCATAAAGCATAAGAAAAAGGAGACGCTAAGGCGACCTGGGCAACGCCCGATAAGGTGACACCCCACGCCAACATCACAAGGGTGTCGTGATCCCCTTGAGCGCGCCATGCGCCAAGACTGAGGGCCAGGATCATAAAGAGATTCATCACAATAGGAAGACAAGCGGATAAACCAAAACGTTGATGGGCATGGAGAAGCGCTACCTGCCAACTGACAAGGGCCATGCACCATAAAAAAGGAAGCATGATACGAAGCATATCCACAGCAAAAAGATAGGTGGACTCTTGATATGTCAAAGCGGGGACAAGCCACCCCAACCAATGGTCGGCAAACAGACTGAGTACAACGACAATGACACCCACAATCACAGAGAGGAAGAATCCCACAGACAAAGCGAATTGCATGCCTCTCCTCTCGTCTTGCGACAACATAGGCACGAACACTGGCACAAAAGATTGGGAAAATGCTCCTTCGGCAAAAAATCGTCTGAAAAAATTGGGGAGGCGAAAGGCGACTAAAAAGGCATCCGTCAAGGCACTAGCGCCCAATGATGTGGCGAACAGCACATCGCGTCCCATGCCAAAGACACGACTCACCATCGTTGCCGCACCAAATGCCAAAAAACGCCTTAAGAAGGACATCGGTCGTTATCCTTTCTCCTTATTAAAAGCCTCTTTGAGTTTGTAGAGTATCTCTAAAGCATCCCGTGGCGTATGCTTGTCGGGGTCAAGGGCATCGAGCATAGTCCATATTTCCGCCTTCGGTTGCTCTGGCGCGACCATATGCACGTCTGGCGCCATCCCTTTAAGCCCTTGATGATACTTGCTATCGATGTCATCCAACATGGCCATCACGCTTTGTGCGCGCACACAGACAGCATGAGGAATACCAGCCAGTTGCGCAACATAAATACCATAAGAGCCAGAGGCGCTCCCCGGACGTATCAGATGGCGAAAAAAGATTTTTTCACCCCTTTTATCCACCACCATCTGACGTAAACTCAATGCTGTGAGATTTTCCTGTACTGCCGCCAACTCATGGTAGTGCGTCGCGAAAATGCCTCTTGCCTGATTGACGGTATGGATATGTTCGATAATACTCCATGCCAACGCCAATCCGTCCCTGACGGCTGTTCCTCTTCCTATTTCATCGAGGATGACAAAGCTCTTCTTGTTGGCAAGGCGAAGAATGACTTCTGTCTCTTTCATTTCGACCATGAAGGTCGATTCGCCTTTTGCCAAATTGTCGCCAGAGCCAACACGACTAAAAATCGTCTCAACAAGGCCAATATGGGCTTTTTTGGCGGGAACATAGAATCCCGCTTGGGCAAGAATGATGATAAGGGCATTCTGTCGTAGGAATGTGCTCTTCCCTGCCATGTTCGGTCCCGTGAGAAGCCATAGGCGATTCTCACCCGTCAATAAGCAATCATTGGCAACAAATTCTGTGCCTTCCTGAGGCTCGAGAACAGGATGTCTGCCACCAACAATGGAGAGGTCATCGCTGTCATCCACAGAAGGCGCATGCCAATCATAATCCCATGCATAAGAGGCATGACTGCTGACAACATCGAGATGGGCAAGAGCATCGGCCAATCTATGGAGCGCATGACTATGGCGTTGTGCTAAAGCACATAAATCATGGTAGATACGCATCTCCTCTTGTCGCACGGCATTATCGAGTGTCAAGCGCGCATTTTGTCGCGCTTCCAATTCCTCTGTGGTAAAGCGGGCAACATGCTTGGTGGAACGACGAGCCATAAAATGTTTGGTGTTCGTCGCCTTCAATTTTTGTAGTTGGGAGCGGGTGATCTCGATGATATAGCTGTTTTCTTTCTCAACATAGACGATACGTAGGCTATCGATATGCGTTTTGCTCCGATAATCATCTTGCAAGCGTGTTATATGACGCTTATGTTCCGCCAATTCCCTCAGCGTGTTCTGCAACACCGTGTCATATGCCGTGCTTATGAACCCCCCGCCATGGGCATGGAGAGGAAGGTCATGGGAAAGCGCTGCTTGGAGTGTCGCATGCAACGCGCCCAGCTCGGCAAGGGGTGTCTCGAAGGCACAGAGCCCGTCTGGCACGTCTGGAGAGGGAGTCTCCTCCTTTATCTTACGCATGACCATGGCCATTTGCGCCGCACACGCCAAAGTATCACGCAACGCGCCCAAATCCCGAGGGCTTCCCCGCTGCACAGCAAGACGCGCTAAGGCTCTCTCAATATCATGGACGCGCTTAAGACAAGAGATCATGCGATGGCGCACGGCCTCATGGGTATAAAAATAGCCCACATGGGCAAGGCGTTCCCTTATCGTATCGAGACAAAGGCTTGGCGTCGTGAGCCGCCTTGTCATCAAACGCCCACCAGCAGCGCTCACCGTGCGGTCAAGAGTCGCCATCAATGTGTTCTTACGCTCTCCATGCATGGAGGACACAATCTCTAGACTTCTGAGCGTCGTGGGGTCAATGACCATGCTGTGACGCAAGGAAAACTGACGCAATTCCTGAATAACGGGGAGAGCGCCCCTCTGAGTCCGTTTTATGTAACGCACCGTCACAGCCGCCGCCATGAGGCTTGCTCTGTCGTAAAGATGGAGGCTGCGGGCAAAAGACTCTCCCCATAGAGCAACGAGTTCACGTTTTGCATTCTCGCTGGATGACACATAATCCTCAATGACCGTCACCCGCTTCCACCAATCCCTTAAGGCGTCATAACAATCGTCATCCTCTGCCATAGGACGAGACAAGATAATCTCACGCGGGTCAAGCCCCACACATAACGCCATCGCTTTGGCATATACGTTCTGTTGCTGGCTTGCCTCCGCCTCCCAAGAATGAGCTTGAAAATGGCCGGTGGACACGTCAATCCACACACATCCCAATGTCTTACCAACAAGAGCCCAAGACATAAGATAGTTATGGGTCTTTGCGTCCAACAGCGACTCTTCCGTGAGGGTCCCGGGGGTCACCAAACGCACAAATTCGCGCTCGAACAATTTGCCGCGTTTTTGGCTATCATCACCACCCTCTTTCTGCTGGATAATGGCGACCTTAAAGCCTTTTTTGACAAGAGACATAAGATAGCTCTCACTGCTATGGATGGGCACACCACACATGGGAATGTCCCTCCCTGCCGATTTCCCGCGATGGACACATCGGATATTCAATGCCTCCGACACGACATGGGCATCGTCAAAGAACATTTCGTAGAAATCCCCCATTTGATAAAACAGGATGGCATCGGGATATTGCGCCTTGAATTCCTTATACTGGCTGATGGATGGCGTATCGCCTATCGGCATCTTTTTTTCACGCCCATGAGCTTCTTGTGTTGTGATGGCATGGGAGGGCTGTTCCTCGCTCATGTCCCCTTGTTCTCCTTGAGGAGGGAACGTAGGAGGCGAGGTAGGGGACAACAGAGACAGGTTTTGTTGTCGAGAGGACGCTTGTTTGCTGGGTGAGTTCACGAAGCGAGTTTCTCCTTGAGTGATGAAAGGATGGTATCGATGACGTGATGTTCTTCGCCAGCGGCGCATTTCCCTCCCCCTTGGGCAAGGTCTGGGCGTCCTCCCGCCCTCCCATGGAAACGTTGGGCGGCGTGGCGCGCAAGAACATGGGCGTTACGTATGTCTCCCGATGGCTCGATGACCTTGAGGACAAAGGCGATACGCTCATGCGCCTTATCTAAGGCAATAGCACAGGCAATATGGGCATCCGTCTTCTTTTGTAGGGTCTCTGCTACCGACTTCAGCCCGTGGCCTAATGCCTCCTCGAACACAGCATGACAGAGTCGATACACCCCAACGACGTCTTCCTTGATAGCGACGTCAGCAAAAGATGTCTGGGAACGCTGACGTTGTTGCGCTTTTTTATGGTGCTGGACAATCTTTGCCCACTCTCGAACCTTTGTCAGTGCCATCATGCTCGAAGACGCCTTCACGAGCTGCTGAAGAGCATGGTCATTCTTCGTCAGAGAAAGAATAGCATCATGGGCGGCGTGGCCAGCGACCGCTTCGATACGCCGTATACCCGCCCCAACAGCTGATTGCGATAACAAGAGAATTGCGCCAATATCACCAGAGCGCGTCACATGGCTGCCACCACATAACTCAAGAGAGTAGGCCTTGTCGCCTTCTCTCTCATCAACACCGATAGAGACGACACGCACCCTCTCACCATAACGTTCGCCAAATAATGCGCGCGCGCCTTTGGCAACAGCGCTGTGATAATCCATCACATGTGTCGAAACAGCGCCATTCTCCATGACAACGTGATTGACGTCTCGTGCCAATTGCGCCCAATCATCCTCGCCAATGGGAGCGTCATGCGTAAAGTCGAAGCGCACTCTCTGGTCTGTGACGAGAGAACCCTTCTGTGCCACATGGTCTCCTAAAAGACGGCGTAACGCTTCATGGAGAATATGGGTTGTGCTGTGATGTCTCGAGACAGCATGCCTATGGACGCCATCTACAGAGAGAGTCAACATATCCCCCACCTTAAGGCGACGATGGGCATAGCCGTGATGAAGGATATAGCGCCCATGGCATGCTCTTTGCGTGTCTCGCACAGAAAAACACGGGTCTCCAGACTTATGGAGAAAAACGCCCCGATCACCCACTTGCCCCCCTGACTCGCCATAAAAGGGCGTCCTATCCATCAGAAGCGTCATGGAAGCGTCATGCCCTTCTTTGCTGTCCGCATACCCCTCCAGAGACGTCACCGACTCTCCCGATGCGTCAATGATAGCCTCCACCCGCGCCGTGGCACAAAGAGACTCATAACCAACAAATTGGCTTGGGGAGCAGTGCTCGTCCAGCCACGTCCAATCCTGTCTATCATCTTGTCCATGCATGTGTTTCCTGTGACGTTCTCGATGCGCCTTTAAGGCTCGAGATTTTTGTGTGTGCATGGCGCGGTCGAAACCCGCCTTATCCACACAGATACCACGTCCACGGGCAATATCTTCCGTCATATCAAGGGGAAAGCCATAGGTATCGTAGAGCATAAAGGCTTTTTCTCCCGACAATGACTCACCTGTCCCTATGGATGCCATCGCCTCTTGTAAAATCTCCATGCCTTGTTCCAGCGCATGATGAAAACGCACATATTCTCTTTGTAAACTATCGAGGATACGCGCCTTATGGCGCACAAGGTGCGCATAGTGGGTTGCCATCATATCAATAAGGATAGGCGCAAGCCCCAATAACAACGACATCTCATGCGCTTGAGGAGGGACGGGGACGACAGAGGCCTTGCTGGTGGCACGGGACGCCTCCCGCCCCTTACGTGGCATGGCATGCTCGTAGCGCATGGCACGACGCATCAGACGCCTGAGCACATATCCTCTCCCTTCATTGCTAGGCGACACGCCATCAGCAATGAGAAAGCATAAACTCCTTATGTGGTCTGCCAACACCCATCGCCCATGGCGATAATGTTCCGCATGCGCACCTCTTTCCTCCATATAGGCAAGCAAAGGACGAAAGAGGTCGTTGTCATAATTGTTATGAACATCTTGCATGACACTGGTGATACGCTCCAATCCCATGCCTGTGTCGACACCAAAGCGGTCGAGAGGCGTCAATTGCCCTGAACGGGAACGCTGATACTGCATGAAGACAAGATTCCAAATCTCGACAAAACGCTGTCCGCCATCGCTCGACTCAGAGGGCGGCGCGCCTTCATAGGCATCACCATAGTCATAGAAAATTTCCGTGCATGGCCCGCAAGGGCCGTCCTCACCCATAGACCAAAAATTATCCCTATCCGATAGCGCAATAATGCGCCCTGAATCGAACCCAGCGATGCGACGCCATAGTTGTGCCGACTCCTTATCATCCCGATGCACCGTCACATAGAGTTTTTCCTGTGGAATATGCAACGTCCCATGGACAAACTCCCATGCATAGGCAATAGCCTCCTCCTTGAAGTAATCACCAAAGGAAAAATTCCCAAGCATCTCAAAAAATGTGTGGTGGCGCGTGCTGTAGCCAACATGCTCAAGGTCATTATGTTTACCCCCTGCGCGCACACAAGGCTGAACCGACACAGCACGCCGCACATTGTTTGGCGGTGGCGTATTGCCACAAAACACGTCTTTAAAAGGCACCATCCCTGCATTGGTAAAGAGGAGAGTCGGGTCGTGGGCTGGCACTAACGACATAGGCTCTTGGACGACATGCCCCTTACCCTGAAAATAACGGCAAAATTCTGTGCGTATCTGCTCCGAATGCATGGCGTTTGCCTCGTTCATTCCTCTTGCCACCGACATCACAGCATGATGTTAAGGACAGAGAGTATTGCCATCCTCCCATCGTCAGTCTATAACGTAAGCGGTCGTCGACGGTTATCCAAATCTGCCTCTCAGCAAGGAGCTATTATATGTCTTTCCTATCTTTTTCTCAAAGAGTCGTTACGTTTTTTCTCGCGACTCTCTGTACTCTCTGCCTTTGGGCATGGCTTGCCGTCCCCGCTTTTGCCCACCATGTGGGAGGGGCGCTTCCTTTTTCTGACGTATCATCGTCTCCTCTTATACAAGGCTTTTTGTCTGGGCTTGCCCATCCCTTTCTCGACCCTCCCCATGGTTTGCTTATCATGGCAACAGCCCTTGTGGCAGCACAAGCGACAAGACTCTCCACTCTCCCCGCCATCTTGGCACTGAGCACATGGCTTGGGGCGACATGCATGACCTTCCTGTTTCCTATCATCTCTATGAATGATGCGCCGCTCCTGCTCACCATAGGCGTGATAGCACTCATCGGGCTCAGCGTAACATTGGTCATCCGTCCCACGCTCGTGACGTCCATGTCTCTTATGGCTCTAGGTGTCTTTATACTGGGCTTAAGTCATAGTGGGCTTTATGCGATGGAATGGATAGGGAGCGAAACGACTCCCATTCTGGCGTATCTCGGCGGGCTTGCTCTTCTTCACTATGGCATAACATATGGCTTGGCGTGGCTTATACAACGGATAGGGCATGTCATGGGGGGACGCTTGATAGGACAGCGCTATGGGCGCATGAGCATAGAGCAAACCTTTTACCGCCTTGCCTTTGGGTTGGTGATATGTGGCGCTATCCTCTCGTCTCCCTTGCTGTGAAGACAGAGAAGGCGCGCCGCCGCATGCTCTCTCTATGCCATGTGTGATGGCGCGTCTCCTTATGAATGAGCGTCCCTATGGAAGACCATACGTTGATACCAAAACCCCCTAAAACAGGGTGTCGGCGTGTTGCTGTGGCGATGTCTGGAGGAGTCGATAGTAGCGTCGTCGCCGCTATGCTCCATGATGTCGGGTGGGAGGTCATGGGACTCACCATGCGTCTTTACCATAGCGGGGACGCGAACACGCCCTTTCACCATGCCACAACAAAAAGTTGCTGTGCTGGACGTGATATTGCTGATGCACAGCATGTTGCCCATCGTCTCAACATTCCCCACTATGTCCTCGACTACGAACAGCAATTTCAAAAAGATGTCATAGATGATTTTGCCGACTCTTATATCAACGGACAGACGCCTCTTCCCTGTGTGCGTTGTAACCAAAAAATAAAATTTCACCATCTCTTACAACAAGCGCGAGAACTGGGCTGTCGCTGCCTTGCCACAGGACATTATGTGCGCCAAGAGATAAGGAAGACAGAGCCAAACCATCTCTATCGTGCCATCGACAAAGAACGAGACCAGAGCTATTTCCTATTCGCCACAACCCGCCAGCAATTGCCCTTTCTCCTCTTTCCCTTAGGGAATTTTCGCAAGAAAGATGTCCGCTGCCTCGCCCAACACTATCAGTTAGGCGACATAAGCGACAAGAAAGATAGTCAAGATTTATGCTTTGTTCCACACGGACATTACAGCAACCTCGTCCAACGTCTACGTCCCGATGCGATGACGCCCGGCCCCATCATCGACACGCATGGCAACGTTGTCGGCAGCCATCGGGGTCTGCTCTTCTATACCGTGGGACAAAGGAAAGGCTTGCCTCTAAAAGCGCGCCACGCACATACAGCGCCTCACTATGTCATCGCCATAGATAACACACGTAACACGATAACCGTCGGCACGCAAAAAGACCTTTCCCATGAGGCGGTGCAGCTGACCCATGTCAACTGGCTTGGCGAAGAGGATATAGACACTGACATGACACTGGATGTGCGTTTACGTTCAACGGCAACGCCTGTTAAGGCACGTGTGAGACTGACACGCGCACAAGGCCATGAGAAGCAACATGCTGGGGGCGCGTCATCCCCCATACCTTTAAGTGCGACGGTATGCTTCCACCATCCCACGACACGCACAGCACGGGGACAAGCATGCGCCTTTTATCACCAAGAGAGATTACTCGGTGGCGGATGGGTATGCTAGTGCCACAAGCCCTCTCCGTCGTTCTTCGTCCATGTTTTTCTTACCTTCTGTGTATATCATGCTCTATATTATGCCACAGAGAAACATATCAGGCGGAGTAGCTCAGCTGGTTAGAGCGGGAGAATCATAATCTCTAGGTCGGGGGTTCAAGTCCCTCCTCCGCTACCACTTTCTAAACAAGCGAGGGCCCATGGCACGTTTTGTCAATGACATCATCTATAACGCCGTCGACCAATGGCGCCATGATTGTCTCATGAAGAGTGGCTCTCTTTTCTGGCTAGAGAGCGCCGTTTGGACAAACAAGAATATCGCTGCTCTCCAAAAGAACATCACCCTCCAAAAGAAAGGAAAAGAGAAACAGAGAAAGCCGCGTCCTCTCCATGAGATATTTGGCACGCTCAGCGAGCCCTTACATCGTCTGGCGACAGAGTGTGTTTTTCTCTATTGGATTTATCCACAAACACCCCTCTATGAAGATAAGAGACGTAGGGTTTTGGAGTTTGCTGCCCTCGTCTCTCCTATCGATTTGGACAACCAAACGGAACATCTCCTCAAAAGCATGCATGGCGGAGTCCATGACCCAAGCATCAATTACTATGAAGATGTCGATGAACAAATAAGTGTCGTGCTTGCGTTCGCCCAAAAAATCAAATCCTTCGATGAAAAAAAGCGAGAAGAGGTGCTCTCGAACCCACAGCAATGCAAACACGCCCTCTATGATGCGATGAAAGAAAAGATGCTCGCCATGCGTCCAGCCCTTCTACACTTGCTCTTTCCCGACCATTACGAACGTATCACATCCCATCGCCATAAAAATTTGATTACCAACGCCTTTTACTCCCTCGTGCAGGAACATCCGTCACTCCCTGAAGATACGGACGAACGTATTCTCCTCATTCGCAAGAAGCTCAACGAGCTGTTCCCCAATAAGAATTTAGATTTCTATTATCCTCCCCTCATAGAGTGCTGGGAAGGCGATATGGATAGCAAACAAATCGGGCCCGTGCAAAATTTAGTCTTCAAAAAGCAACTCATCCTACAAGGCGGCCCCGGGAGCGGAAAGAGCATGCTGGCACGCACCATCGCCCAAACAGCGATACGTCGCCAATTGATGGTGAGCCTAGGAGCAAGCTGGTACTTTAGCCACCAAGACGATGTCATACGCCTTGTCAATGAACGCATACTCCATATCAGCCTCCATAGGAACTATGGCTATCGAGATTTCATTAGAAGACCCCATGTGCATGATGACGGCAATATCACATGGCATAGCGGACTCCTCATACGCGTCAATCACATGCTAGAGGAAAAACGTCTGGAAAACCTCCGCCGTATCCCCTTTATTATTATTCTGGACGGCCTACAGCATGTGTCACTCCATGACCTCTTTGGTGAATGCGCTTACCTCCTCACCCAACGAGAACACAGCACACGCCTTGCGGGAAATGATAACCACTATCTCAAATTAGCAAGCAACCTCTATTTTATCTGCACCATGACGGCAACAGCGCCAGAAGACAGCACCATCGATATCAATCTCAGACGTTGCTTTGTCTGGCTCTCGGTGGATTTCAACCAAAAGCGCTTGATTAACTATCTTAAGAAATGTTGGAACAAATTTGTGGCGGATGGCTTAATCCCAAGAAACCGACCATGGGAATCGGTGGCGGAAGAATTCTATGAAATTGCCTATAGGGGAGAAAAATTAAATCAATTGCTGGAAAAAGACCCTCTCCTCACAAGCCATCACCAACGTATTGGGCATATCTGCTATCACGACCTCATCCTCTCATGTAGCCATCACCTTGCTCTCCATGCGCACAGCAAGAACCTCTTATTTGACGATAGCGGGTATCCCATGTATCTCATGGAGAATTTCTGGGATTACGTTATATCGCCCATGCTTCTCCATTACACAAATTTATTGGATAAGAGTCACGCCATGCCCCTTCTCCAAAAAGCGAAAAAAATTCTCCTCGCCCCTCGAACGGCATCAAAAGCGCCCTCCCTGTGATGATGGCCCTTGCCCTGGCGCGTCCTTACTGAGCGTATAGAGCACATAGATCACAAGCAAAGCCAAAGCGAGAGAGAACCAAATAAACGCATACTGCGCATGGTGATTCACCAAGAGAATGCGTGTCTGATTTGGCATGGGATACGCGCCCTCATGCATGGCCGACTCATCCACATAGGCATCCATATAGTAAAGACGGCTGTTGTCGATACCAGCATAGGATGCCATCTCTTCTATATCCACATAGAACCAAAAATTTTTCTCTTTATCATTATCTGGCACAAACATATTGGGTTGTGCCTCAAAGCGTAATAGCCCTTCCACGCGCACAAGAGGCTCTTCTGTTGCGGAGGAGGAGCGTGTCTGAGGATCTTTAAAACCAGAAGGTATCCATCCTCGATTGACAAGCAACGTTCCGCCACCATCACGCAAGAGCATAGGTGTGATGACGTTATAACCTATGTTCCCCCGCCGACTTCTGGCGGCAACATACATTTCTTTCTCATGAAGAAACCTCCCCTCTGCCCATATCTTAGCAAAGTCGTCACGGGCATGAAGAGCGTCATTGTCTGGGAGCGGCACAGCGGGCATGGCGAGAGCCTTCTGCCGCTGCGCATTGAGCTCTGTTTTCCAAGCGAGCCTCTCTAGCTGCCAATAGCCTAAGGCTAAGAGCACGACACACCCGACCAGCGTCATCGCTGTTGGCACAGCGCTGACGGACAGCATATATCCCTTATAACGTATGACGAATGACATCACTCTTTCACGCCATGTCTCAACCGCACAAGACCTACAGACTTCCCCACCAATAAATGAATGTAAACAAAAAGAGCCAGACAACATCGACAAAATGCCAGTACCATGCCGCTGCCTCGAAACCAATATGGTGGTGAGACGTGAAATGCCCCACCAACGCGCGGAAGAAACAGACGGTCAGGAATATCGTGCCGATGACGACATGGACACCATGGAAGCCTGTCGCCATATAAAAGATGGATGGATAAATCCCTTCATCGAAACCAAAGCTGGCCTCACCATACTCGACTATCTGCAATGCCGTAAATGTCAAACCCAACAGGATGGTGATACCCAAACCACTACAGAGGTACTTCCTGTGATTGGCACGTAACGCATGGTGAGCCCATGTCAATGTTGCCCCCGAACTCACGAGAATCACCGTGTTGAGGAATGGAATTGTCCATGGGTCGAAAAGTTTTCCTTGCAAAGGAGCAGGTGGCCAAACACCTCCTAACACTTCAGGGTCAGTCCGCATCACCAGTTCGGGGCTGTTCGCACCACCATGGTAGAACCACACATCGAAGAATGCCCAAAACCATGCCGCAAAAAACATCACTTCAGAAGCAATGAAGAGAACCATGCCATAACGCAAGCCTAGCTGCACGATCTCATTGTGGTATAGACCACTTTCTGCTTCACGGATCACATCGCGCCACCATAATGCCGCTATCAAAACCACAGTCGCAAAGCCAATCATAAGGACAGACGCATCAGCCCAAACGTTCTCTCCATCGCCAGCAAAGAACATCAACAAACCAACGCAGAGCAATAATGCCGACAATGCCGACAAGAGAGGCCAAGGACTTGGGTCCAAGAGATGATAGGGGTGTTTTTGTGTTGTGCTCATGAGAATCTCCTCTATGGATAAAAGCCGATGTTTTCGTATGGAATGGACAAGCGTGACATCACCATCATATCCTATAATGTTTCATAGAAGGTATAGGACAGCGTGATGGTGTCAACATCGTCCATGTACGGGTCGTCGCCGATGGCGGGGTCGATATAAAAGGCAACAGGCATGCGCACATGCTCACCAGCGTCGAGGGTTTGCTCTTGGAAACAAAAGCAATCAATCTTGACGAAGTAAGGCGCTGCCTTCAAGGGCGTAACATTAAAGATGGCATGGCCTGTTTTAGGGTTATGCGCTTCATTTTTTGCTTCATAGAAAGCCAATTGGCGTGTGCCAACGGGAATCGCTAACGTCTTTTGCGAGGCGTAGAATGACCAACCAAGAGCGCGACTCACTTGGCTCTCGAAACGCATGGTCATAGAACGTCCTCCACCCGAAGGAGCGTCAGCGAGAAACAGAGCGTCTTGGGTGCTGTCGGCAATGAGGGGTGTGCCAGCAAACCCCGTCACTTGACAGAAGAGGCGATAGAGAGGAACAGACGCCCATGAGAGGGCGAACATCATCACGATAACAGCGACAAGAGTCAAACCAACACGGCTGTGCTCATGCCGCCTGTCTGTAGAATGCTGTTGATATGTAGACATTCGTATCTCCTATGGCTAGAACCGCACCAATGTAATAGCATAAAAAAGTGCTGAGAGGCACGCCAAAAACCATGCCAACGCCCGATTGCGTCCTTGACGCGCCTTATGGACGGTCGTTGTGTGCTTCTTTACCACAGGGAATCTCCCAATATAAGCATAAAGAGCAAAAAGAGATAAACAATGGAATAGCGAAACATGGACAAGCAACGTTCAGTCGTATCCCGTCGATAAACGGCAAGAGCATGGGCCAGAAATATGCCGTTTAAAACAAAAAGGCCATACATAGCATAGCGCCCCACAAAACCAAACCACGGCAAAAGTAACGTGACCAACAGCAACAAGCATGTATAGAAGAGAATAGCCTTCTTCGTGTGATGGCGTCCCTTGATGGCGGGGAGCATCGGCACGTCGCTTCGTTGATAATCAGTCATACGCACCAATGCCAACGCCCAGAAATGCGGCGGCGTCCACAAAAAAATAATGAGAAACATAAGAAGGGGATAGAGGGTTATATCCGCCCCCGTAGAAACCCAGCCAATGATGGGGGGAAAAGCGCCCGCTGCTCCTCCGATAACGATATTCTGAGGCGTGCGTCTCTTGAGCCCCATCGTATAGACAAAAACATAAAAGCCAATGGACAACACCAACATCAAGGCTGCCACCATATTCACGGCAAGAAACATCAGCGTAACAGCCATACATGACAAGAGAACACCAAGCCCCAGCCCATCGAGAGGGTCTATGACGCCTCGAGGAATAGGACGCCCTTGCGTGCGTTTCATAAGAGAGTCAATGTCGCGGTCATACCACATGTTAATAGCGCCCGCCCCCGCTGCTGCCATTGCCACCGCTATGACACTTGCCCATGCCAACACAGGATGCACAGACAAGGGTGACGCCATCAGCCCAACCCATGCCGTGAAGACAACGAGGGACATCACCCTGGGTTTGAGGAGTGTCACATAGTCAGCAACAGATGCCACAGACGTAGCATGCACGCCATCAACCCGTCTTGTTATGTCGAGCACTCTCTCCATAGGTCGTCACACACGTTCTTCTCAGAGCTCCCTTGCGGGACAACGCCAAACAGCCCTAGCTCCACTTAGGTTGTTCTTCATAGGTATGGAAAGGCGGCGGCGAACTCAACGTCCATTCCAAGCTTTTAATATTGCTCTGCCACGGGTTGTCAGACGCCTTCTGCCCTCTTAAGAACGCATGGACAACGGTAAAGACAAAGAACAGGGCGGCGAAACCAGAGATATACGCACCAAGACTCGAGACCATATTCCATCCAGCAAAGGCATCGGGATAGTCAGGAATACGGCGTGGCATGCCTGCCAGTCCAGAAAAATGCATGGGGAAGAATGTCAGGTTGACACCGATAAACGTCATCCAGAAATGAATACGCCCATACAGCTCGCAATACTGCCGTCCGCTCATCTTAGCAAACCAATAATAGAAGCCAGCAAAGATAGAGAAGAGAGCACCCATGGACATCGTGTAATGAAAATGGGCAACCACGTAATACGTGTCATGGAGAGCGACATCGATGCCAGCATTGGCAAGCACCACGCCCGTGACGCCACCAATGACAAAGAGGAATATCATACCGAGGGCAAACAGCATAGGCGTTTTAAACTCGATAGCACCACCCCACATCGTAGCGATCCAACTAAAGATTTTAATCCCCGTGGGGACGGCAATAATCAAGGTGGCTGTCATGAAATATGCCCGTGTATCAACAGACAATCCAGCCGTATACATATGGTGCGCCCAGACGATAAAGCCTATGGCACCAATAGCCACCATAGCATAGGCCATCCCTAAATACCCGAAAACAGGCTTTTTCGAGAATGTGGAGATGATATGGCTGACAATGCCAAAGCCCGGCAAAATCAAGACATAGACCTCAGGGTGACCAAAAAACCAGAAAAGATGCTGATAGAGGACGGGGTCTCCTCCACCTACAGATTCGAAGAATGCCGTTCCAAAATTGCGGTCTGTGAGGAGCATCGTGATCGCGCCCGCAAGGACAGGAAGGGACAACAAGAGCAACAATGCCGTCACAAGAATCGACCATACGAAGAGGGGCATTTTATGAAAATCCATGCCCGGGGCGCGCATATTAAAAATCGTTGTGATAAAGTTGATAGCCCCCAGTATGGACGATGCGCCAGCCAGATGGAGGCTGAGAATCGCCATGTCCACAGCAAGGCCCGGGTGACCGCTCGTGCTCAAGGGCGGATACAATGTCCATCCCGTGCCAGCCCCCCCATCAACCATGATCGAACCAATAAGCAACACAAGGGAAGGAATGAGGAGCCAGAAACTCAAATTATTCATACGTGGGAACGCCATATCTGGCGCACCAATCATGATAGGCACAAACCAATTGCCAAAGCCGCCAATGAGGGCGGGCATCACCATAAAAAAGACCATGAGCAACCCATGGGCCGTGATCCACACATTCCACTGATGGGTATCCCCATCAGGAAGAATATCCAAACCCGGCTCCGCCAACTCCATACGCATGAGAATGGAAAAGAACCCGCCCAACAAGCCAGCAAAGACAGCAAAAAAGAGATACATCGTCCCAATGTCTTTGTGATTGGTGGAATAGAGATAACGTGTTAGCCCTCGAGGTTCACTATGTGTGCTCATACCTTGATACTCCCGCTCTTCATGCTGTTGCTTATCATGTCCTGTTGATGGATGCCTTACTCACTGACCAAAGCATCTTTGTTGTGACGCCCATGTGTGGACGGCATGGCGACTGAGGCTATGTGATGTCCGTCACCATCATTCCTGTCGCTCCACTCTTCCTGCATCTCTTGAAGCCATTCTTGGAAACGCTCCTCCGAAACGGCTTCGACGGCAATAGGCATATAGCCATGCCTCACGCCACAGAGTTCCGCACACTGCCCATAATAAATCCCCTCCTCATCAATGCGAAACCACGTCTCATGTAGTCGCCCCGGCACAGCATCCATTTTGACGCCTAAGGAAGGAACAGACCATGAATGGATGACACCATGAGGGT
This sequence comes from Alphaproteobacteria bacterium GM7ARS4, assembly GCA_014332745.1. Classification (NCBI taxonomy): domain Bacteria; kingdom Pseudomonadati; phylum Pseudomonadota; class Alphaproteobacteria; species Alphaproteobacteria bacterium GM7ARS4. Next base: position 33,219 of record JACONL010000006.1, read on the forward strand.
TGCTGGTGACAAGAAGGCGCACCGTCTTACCCACAGGGACAGTCACATTGTAATCGGTGGCAAGAAGTCTTGGCTCTCCTTCCCCTAGCTCTTCCTCCTCTTTCATGAGCGCCTCGAAAGTGAGGTCGCCATGGTCTGGATAAGCATATGTCCAATACCATGTTTCACCCGTCACTTTGATCGTCATATCGGCATGAGGCGCTTTATCGATGGCATAAAGGAGCTTAAAGGAGGGAATCGCCATCGCCACCAAAATCATGATGGGAATCACCGTCCATACGACTTCGAGAAAGCTATTGTGGGTTGTTGCCGTGCCTTGCGTATGTCCCTCACGCACACGGAAACGTATCATCACATACACCATGAGAACAGCGACAAAAATGGCGATGGCAAAGATAATCCATAAGACTTGCTCATGAAGAGCGCTGATCTCAGCCATTTGTGGCGATGCCGCTGGCTGAGAGCCTATCTGCCATGGTTGTGGTGATGCCGCATAGGCGCGCTCACCAGCATAGAGGCCATAGAGGCATGACAACACCCACACACTCAGACAAGGCACAATAAATGATGTGATTTTTTGCAAAAAACGTATCGGCATATCCATAAACCTCACATGATAACCCGCCATGCCTCCCCACACCCTCCTATAGCGACAGCGGCCACGCCCAATCTCGTCCCCGCTGTCCGCCCCTCCTTCACCTGCCCCCATTGTCCGCCCTACCATCGCACGCCCCTTCTTGCATAGCCCCCTCCTCGCATAGCCATGAGGCTATAGAACGTTTTTTTTGTCGTCAAGTTTTTTTATGCGTGCGCCAAGGGATTGGAATTTTTTTTCAATATGTTCATATCCTCTCTCGATATGGTCGCTGTCATCTATGCATGTTGCTCCTTGTGCTGCCAAGCCTGCAATGACAAGGCCCATAGAGGCGCGTAAATCTGTCGCTTTCACATGAGCGCCTCGTAAGGGTGATGTTCCCATGACGGTCGCGGCATGGCCTCTGATACGAATGTCGGCATTCATGCGGCGTAATTCCGCCACGTGCATAAAACGATTTTCGAAAATATGTTCTTTGATGGTCGATGTCCCACCCAACGCACAGGCGACAGCCATCAATTGTGCCTGTAAGTCTGTGGGGAAACCCGGGTAAGCGTCTGTCGTCACATCGAAAGAGCATGGGCGATGCGAAGCCATGCGCACCCGCACATTATCTTGTCCTGCCATTGGTCCTGTGTGATGTGCGCGTGTTTGAGAGATGACAACGCCGTGCTGGCTCAGCAGGTCCCACAACAATGTGAGATGGTCTCCTATGCACCCTTCCAAGATGATGTCGCCCCCACATGCGGTTACAGCGAGGGCGTAGCTTCCAGCCTCGATGCGGTCGGGAATGACGTGATGGCGCGTTCCTCGCAATGTTTCCACGCCTTGCACATGCATCACGTCGCGGCCTATGCCGTCAATTTGCGCCCCCATAGAGGATAGACAACGCGCCAAATCGACGACTTCTGGTTCGCGCGCGCAATTCACCAATATGCTCTCACCTTTAGCAAGACATGCGGCCATGAGCGCGTTTTCTGTTGCGCCAACGGAAATAGAAGGAAAGACGATGCGCGCCCCTCTCAAACGTTTCCCATGACGATTCTGCGCAATGACATCGCCATCAAAGACATCGATGGAGACACCAAAACGTTGTAACGCTTGCAAATGAAAGTCGATAGGACGTGAGCCAATGGCACACCCCCCCGGGAGAGCAACCCGCGCCGTGCCATAGCGCGCTAAGAGTGGCGCAAGGACGAGAATAGACGCACGCATCTTACGCACGAGACCATAGGGGGCGATGGACGACGTGATTGTCTCCGCCTTGAGTGTCATATGGCGGCGTTCCTTATCATGATGGATAGAGATACCCAAATGCTCCAACAAAGCACACATCGTGGCAATATCGGCAAGGTCGGGGACGTTCAAGAGATTGAGGGATTCATCACTCAGAATGCATGCTGCCATGAGAGGCAAGGTGGCGTTCTTAGCGCCACTGATAGACACGCTTCCCTTAAGAGGATGACGCCCCTCCTCAATGTAAAAGGCGCTCACGGTATGGTCATACCTCCCCTTCGATGGAGGATAACAACGCCTCACCATAGCGTCTTTCATCATCGCTGTTGATATTGAAGAACGGGTCGTAGTCCTTGTCGTCAAACGACTCGACGGCGACAGAATAACGCGCTGTCCATCGGTCAATCTTACGCACAGACTCACTAAGAAGGGCATGGCGCAAGTCAGACGCAAGAGCAAGAGGCCAGAGAGCACAGACGGGATGGACACGTCCTCTTGAGGCGGCACAGACAATCTGGGCAGAAGAATGGCGCATGCGCCGATAAAAACGCGTCACCATGTCTCGTGGAATGAAGGGCGTATCTACAGGACAGCTCACAAAATGGCGTCCATGGAAATCCTGCCTGCGCGATAATGTCTCCATGCTTGTCAAGATACCCGCTAAGGGGCCAAAAAAGCCATCCACCACATCATGGAAAAGGGGAATAGCGTAAGATTGATACGCTACCTCGTCTGTCTTATGGGGAACATTGAGGGCGAGATAGCCTACTTGTGGCGCAAGGCGCTCGATGACCCTCGTAAGAAGCGTTTTTCCACCGATGGCACAAAAGCCCTTTTGTGTGCCTCCCATACGGCGCGCCTGCCCTCCCGCTAGGATGACACCCCCTATATCTTCACATGTCATGACGTTATATTATCATGGAGCACGCGCTCGGCTGCCGATAATATCGTGAGCCGATGTCCTCTTGCCCGCCCTATCAATGTTAAGCCCGCCCGACGCGCCAAATCGATACCCCATGCCGTAAAACCAGAGCGCGAGA
>JACONL010000006.1:36217-92990 GCA_014332745.1 Alphaproteobacteria bacterium GM7ARS4
CCGTCTTGATGACCATTTCACTGGTGAGCCTCCCCGTCGTATAGAATATCTTATCCTCTGGGGATAGCCCATGCCGAAACATATAACCAGCGATTTTATCCACCGCATTGTGACGCCCCACATCCTCCATGAAGAGCAACACATTATCCTGATGACATAAGACACACCCATGAATCGCCCCTGCCTTAAGATAGAGGCTCGGCATCATGTTGATTTTTTTGAGGAGCGTATAAATCCACGATATGTGCACATGGTATCCTTGGGGAAGAGTCACGGAGTCGAATTTTTCCATAATGTCGCCAAAGACCGTCCCCACGGCACAGCCAGAGGTATGCGTTTTTTTACGTAGCTTGTCTTCATAGTCGGTATGACGTTCGGTGCGCACAACGATCGTCGCAATGTCTTGTTCATAGTCGATGGAGGTGATAACATCATCAGCATGGAGCATGTTTTGATTAAGGAGATACCCTACGGCAAGATACTCTGGATAATCCCCTATGGTCATCATGGTGACGATTTCCTGTCGGTTAAGAAAGAGGGTGAGAGGTTTTTCTTCGATGACATCCAATGACAGCATGGTATGATGTTCGTCATATCCCTCCATGGCACGCGTCAAGCCTGAGGCGTCTGGCATAGGAACGATAGGCAGTGGCGAAGGAGAAGAAGGGGACATACAGAGAAAACACTTGTCTGGAGACCATGCCATAGACACATGGGGCACATGAGGCACATGGGCATCATCGATGTCATGTATTTTACGTGACGTGCGTCTCTATGTATAGAGCGTTTTGTCCTCGTACATTCTGGTGCTATCATCATGTCCCGAACAGCCCCCAAACAATCCCCCCAAACAAACCTTTGGGCAAACCTTATGAAAGAGACGACATATATATGTATATGCCTCACCCGATGTCTATGCCTCTCCATCCCAAAGCCTTGAGCGTTATCGGCATGCAATGGGGTGATGAAGGCAAGGGCAAGATTATCGATGTCCTCGCCTCAGCCTTTGACGTGGTTGTACGCTTTCAAGGGGGTGCGAACGCCGGCCATACCATTGTCCATGAGGGGAAAAAACACAAATTGAGTCTTATTCCCTCTGGTGTTCTCCATGCCCATACTGTTGGCGTGCTCGGCAACGGTGTCGTCATCGACCCATGGGCGTTGGTGGAAGAGATAGAGCGCCTGACACGTGAAGGCGCGACCATATCCCCTCACTCCCTCAAGATTGCCGATAATGCCGGGCTTATCATGCCTTTTCATAAAGACCTCGACCGCCTACGGGAAGAGCAAAGCAACGGACAGCAGAAAATTGGCACGACAGGGCGTGGCATTGGGCCCGCCTATGAAGACAAAGTAGGGAGGCGTATGGTGCGCGTGGGCGACCTTCTCTATCCCCAAAGCCTCAGAGCAAAATTACAACCCATGGTCGAGTATCACGATATTTTACGCCGCCATTATGGCGAACGCCCTATCGATATGGAGACACTCATGGATGCCCTCACGGACGTGACGCCTTCCCTTGCGCCCCATGTGGAGAGAGTCGGGAATTTTCTTGCTCAAGCGGCGCAAAACAAGAAGTCGATCCTCTATGAAGGCGCTCAAGGCGTGTTGCTGGATATTGACCATGGAATTTACCCCTATGTTACATCCTCACACACCATCACATCACATGCCATGTGTGGCTCGGCAAGCCCCTACCCTATGTATAGCCCTGTCCTAGGCGTCGCAAAAGCCTACACAACACGTGTAGGCGAAGGGTATTTCCCTACGGAACTCCATGAGTCGTTAGGTGAGCGTCTCCAACGTGAAGGGAGAGAGCAAGGCACTGTGACAAACCGCACAAGACGTTGCGGCTGGTTCGATGCCGTCCTCGGGCGGTATGCAACCCATATGGCGGGTGTGCGCGCCATCGCCCTGACAAAGATCGATGTGCTCGACCAATTTGAGTCGCTCAATATATGTACCCATTATCAGTCGGGGACAGACCGCCTCGATGACCTTCCTCACACGCGTGACGCCATCGAGTCACTACGCCCAGTCTATGAGAGCCATGAGGGATGGATGTGCTCTACCAGCGGCATCGAGCGTTTCGAGGACTTGCCACCCAACGCCCAACGCTACATCCAACGTATCGAGACACTCCTTGGCGTGCCTGTCGCCCTTATCTCGACCAGCCCCGAACGCAACGCCATAATCATAAGACAAGAACACATGCCCTTTGCTATAAGAGTCTAGGCGCGCTCAGGTGGCGGAATTGGTAGACGCGCTGGCTTCAGGTGCCAGTGACCTTCATCGGTCGTGGAAGTTCGAGTCTTCTCCTGAGCACCATATAAGAACAGGTTATGGATATGAAACCCCGAAAGAGCAAACGACAAGATGGCCTGTGCTACGCCCTATTTCAATACACGTGACATTGTCATCTACAAGGATGACATATTGACGATACAGCATATCCCCGAATCCTCCGTTGACCTTATCGTCACGTCTCCTCCCTATAATGTGGACATCCGCTACAATGCTCACAAGGATAACGTATCTTATGAGGCGTATTTGGCATTTACTGAGCAATGGATAAGAAAATGCTATGCCCTTGCAAGAGATGACGGACGATTTTGCCTAAACATTCCCCTCGATAAGAACAAAGGGGGACAACAAGCGGTTTGTGCCGATATCACCCATATTGCTAAAAAAATTGGATGGCACTACCATTCGACCATCGTTTGGCATGAAGGCAACATCTCACGCCGGACGGCATGGGGGTCTTGGATGTCTGCGTCAGCACCCTATGTTATTGCTCCCGTCGAGGTCATTGTCGTCTTGTATAAAAAAAGGTGGAAGAAAAACAACGGAAGAAGCACGAGCGATATAACAAAGCAAGAGTTCATGGATTGGACAAACGGGGTATGGACGTTCAACGGACAGGGGAAAAAAGGGGCTGGTGGTCATCCTGCTGCTTTTCCGATTGAGCTCCCTAAGAGATGTATCAAAATCTTTAGTTTCAAAGGAGATACCATCCTCGACCCATTTGTTGGGAGTGGGTCCACACTGATTGCCGCACAGACGCATGGACGAAGAGGCATTGGCATAGATATTGACCAACAGTATTGCGATATTGCCATTGGTCGTCTGTGCAAAGAAACAGATATTGTTGCGTCATGCCATGGACAGCAAACGTAAAACACCTCTCACCCAACATCATCTCTTGATGGATTTCTTTAAGAAAAATCCCCATAGGGATATTCCTCACCCCGAAATTGTAGATTGGGCAACGGCAGAGTGGATGAAGAGAACAGGCAACGTGTTTAGAGATCCTGATAGGGGAATACGCAAACTCCATCAGTCTGGCTACCTCATAAAAGTGAAAAAAGGCGTCTACCGTTATCATCCTGAAGACGTGAAGAGAAGGCGTCCAGAAGACTTTTCTGCTGAACAAAAGAGGAAGATTTTAGAGCGTGACCAATATCGGTGCGTTATATGTGGAAGAGGAAAAAAAGACGGAGTCGAACTGCATGTCGACCATATCAAGCCAAAAGATTTAGGAGGAAAAGCAACAATAGAGAACGGACAAACGCTGTGCGCTCAGCATAATTTCATCAAAAAAAACCTCAAACAAACCGAGACAGGCAAAAAAATGTTCATTAGGCTTTATCATCTCGCAAAAAAAGAAAACAATGACGAGCTCTTGACCTTTTGCACGGACATCTTGAAAATATATGAAGCCCATGCTATGAATGGTCATATTGTGTGGGAGAAGTGAAGCGGACAGAGCGTCCATGTTCCTCTCCCAACTGGGGAGTCACCCATTGGTGGGTTATATCCTGACCCTTCTATGATACAACATAGGCACAAGACGCACCCTTTTTCGTCACATCCCATATGATACGCCATCAGCCCACATCCATGACACTTTGCGACCATGACATCCCCGCTGATGTCGATTTTGGCGATGCTGTGGCGGTGGATGGTGAGGCAATGGGGTTGCGTATCGCCCGTGATAGGCTCTGTCTCCTCCAACTGGCTGATGCGCAAGGCAATTGCTTTCTGGTGCGCTTGACGAAAACCGACAAGACGTCCTCTCCTCCCGCCCCCAATCTCAAAAAACTCTTAGAAAATCCGTCCGTCTTAAAGATTTTCCATTTTGCCCGTTTTGATGTGGCCGCCCTTTACCACCATATGAATATCCTGTGTCAACCCATCTATTGCACACGTACCGCCTCTAAATTTGCGCGCACCTACACAGACCGCCATGGCCTCAGCGTCTTATGCCGAGAATTTTTTGGCTTTGACATATCGAAGCAACAACAGAGTTCAGATTGGGGCAACACGTCACTCAGCAAAGATCAAATACGCTATGCCTATCGTGATGTGTTGTATCTCCATCGCCTCATGGAGAGGCTCAACGCCATGCTCGAACGCGAAGGGCGTATGCGCTATGCGCAAGCATGTTTTGACTTTCTCCCGCAACGGGCGCTTATCGATTTAGGGGGATGGGAAGAAGATATCTTTGCCCATTAGCGCTCAGCGAGACGCGTCTCGTCTTGCGCATAACGCGCTATCTTGCCAATATAGGTTTTGACGCCTTCGATACGCTGTGCCGTGTTATGCCAGTCAGCACGCACAACAAAGCGTTGGTCGGGACGCACGCCTACATGTGAAGGCTCTTTGAGAGCCCATGCGAGAAGTTTATCGCCATAGGGACATTGGTTCTTGTGAAATCGACATGTCATGCCTTTAGGACCAGCGTCCAATTGCTCGATGCTCAGGGGCCGACACATATGCTTGAGGCGCACCATCTCCATGAAATGGTGAAAAACCTCTGGCGGCTTGCCGAATCTATCCGTCATCTCAAGGATAAAATCATCGAGCATATGAATATCCTCTAAGTCACCGATACGTCGATATAAACCAAGGCGTAAGGCCATATTGGCAATGTAGTCTTCTGGAATACAGACGGGGATACCCAGATTGATACGTATCGTATAGTCTGCTGTATGGGATGTCTTAGGCGACGTCTCTCGTCCCATAGCCTTCACGGCATCCTGTACCATCTGCTGATAAAGTTCGCTTCCTATCTCTCGTATGTGTCCTGACTGCTTGCTCCCAAGGAGCGTGCCAGCGCCTCTGATATCGAGGTCGCTTTGGGCGACCGTGAGACCAGCGCCTCTATCCTCCAGACGTTCTAACACGTGGAGACGTCTTCTTGCGCCATCGGTACTCAGGCGTCCATGCCATGTAAAATATGCCCATGCTTGGTGGTGGGAACGCCCGACACGCCCTCGCAACTGGTAGAGTTGCGCCATACCGAACATATTGGCGCGTTCCACAATTAATGTATTGGCAAGGGGAATATCAAGCCCCGACTCGATGATAGAGGTCGAAAGCAACAGATCATAGTCGCCATCATAAAATCCTCCCATCATATGCTCGAGACGCGCCGCCGTCTCCCTGCCATGGGCAACGGCAATACGTAGCTGTGGCACGAGCTGTCTGAGGAATGGTGTAATACGTTCCACATCCCGAATATGGGGCGCGACATAGAAAGAACGACCACCCCGTTCATGCTCTCGCAATAACGCCTTTTGGATAACGAACGAATCGAAAGGCATGCAAAAACAACGCACAGGCAATCGATCCACAGGAGGCGTCGTCATCATGCTGATGTCACGTATACCCCCCAAGGCCATAGAGAGCGTTCTTGGAATGGGTGTTGCCGACAGAGAAAGGGTGTGTATGTGGGGATATGTCTTCTTAAACGTCTCTTTCTGGCGGACACCAAAATGCTGTTCCTCGTCAATGATGACCAATCCCAATTGGGAAAATTGGAGAGACGCATGGAGCACGCCATGGGTGCCGATGACAATGGAGACGTCACCTCGCGCCACAGCGTCTTTATGCAGGCGTATCTCCTTTGCGCTCGTGAATCGGGACAACATCACACATTTGATACCAAACATGTGAAAACGACGGGAAAAGACATCCGCATGCTGACGCGCAAGGAGGGTTGTCGGCGCCATGACCAACACTTGATAACCAGCGCATGTGGCGACAAAGGCTGCCCGTAAGGCAACTTCCGTTTTCCCAAAACCCGTATCACCACAGAGGAGACGCTCCATCGGTGTGCCAGAGGATAAATCCTGTAGGACGTCCTCAAAGGCTTTACGTTGTTCATCCGTCTCAGTGAAGGGGAAATGTCCGCAAAATTCATCATACGCGCTAGAGGCGACATCCATCACAGGCGCGCGCACCATGCGACGCCGTGCTTCTGTGGCCACCAGCTCATGTGCCATCGCATAGATGTGCTTCTTTGCCCGTTGGGCGCGTCTCTTCCACGACTCATGCCCCAATCGGTCAAGGGGGACGTCATCCTTTTGCCCATATCTCGAGAGATAGGCGATATTCTCGACTGGCACGAAGAGTTGCTCACCTTGAGCATACAGGATAGTCAAACAATCATGGGGCGCGCCATCAATATCTAATGCTTGGATTCCCTGATAACGCCCGATACCATAATCCTTATGGACAACGAGGCTATCCTCTGGGAAAGGAGCTTTTTCATAGAGGATGGCTTGCGCTTTGCGTATGGACGAGGAGGAGTCTGTGCGCTCACCGAACAGATCGCGGGTCGTGACGACAGCAAGCGCATGCGATATAAAACTTCCTCGCCACTGCCCTTGAGCGATATGGATACCTTCCTTGCCCACAGCGCCATAGGACGCAACGTCAGTGATAGCGGGAAGGTCGTCATCGACATGACTCTGCTGGGATGTCAGCATGGCGCGAACATGCTGTCTATGGCGCTCGCTGTCGGCAATGATAAGCAACGGTATGTTGCCTTGCTGAGCGCGATGCCAACATGCCTTGAGCACATGGAGAGGACGCGCCTGCTCCTTGCTGTCAATGATGGGACGGCAATGAACGTTGGTCCCTGTCTGTCCCTCTGGCACCTTGAAGCTCGAGAGAATACAACGCGCCAGACAAGACGCGCGTTCTTCCCATGTGGATGGAGTCATATAGAGCGCATGGGAAGAAGGCTCGAGAGGAAGAAGACGCCCGCCAGAGAGGCTCTCTTCGTCATCATGGGCCTCTTTGCTTTTCCTCCCTCTTATCATCTCACGGCTACGCCTATAGTCTTGAATCATGGCATAGCGTCCCTCGAGTCTGTCATCCCCGTCATCATGGGTAACGATGACGACATCTTCAGGGAGATAGTCCAGCAGCGTCGATGTCTTATCAAAAAACAGAGGCAACCAGTGACACAAGCCCACCCGATGGCGTCCCTCGCTGACATGGGCATACACCATATCCCCATCGAGTCCGCCTCCCTCGAGAGCGCGATAACGAGAACGAAAGAGACGACAATGCTCCTTATCCAAACCATATTCACGGGATGGCGGAAGGGCGAACCGCTGACATGTCTCAAGGGAACGCTGGCGTTCCACATCGAAAAAACGCATGCTCTCGACCATGCTATCTAACAAGTCTATACGTAGAGGGTGTGGCGTTGTAGGCGGAAACATATCGATAATCCCTCCCCGCCATGCATAGTCGCCATGACGCTTGACGATGTCGCAACGCTCGTAGCCATAGGCATGGAGAAACTGCTGGAGCCTGTCTGTCTCGAGCTCTTCCCCTTGTCTCAAGGAAAAGCGCTTATCTTGCCAAAAAGAGAGAGGCGTGAGACGTTGTAAAAGAGATGCCGCTGAGATTAACACAACATATTGTCGTGTTTTTCCTTGCGCGTCATGGCATGCCTTCTGTCGCGCCTTGCGTTCGAGGGCGCACATGGTGGCGATACGTCTGGCGACTCTCGAAGGGTGAGGGTCCATGTGGTCATAAGGCATGCAATCCCATGCGGGGAGCGTATACACCTCTCGCCCGTTCCCAAAGAACGCGATGGCGTGTGCCATCCCATAGAGGTCTTGCTCGGCATTCACGATATAGAGAAAGGCTGTGGCATCACTCTCGTCCATCAACTGGGTAAGGGCCAGCACCTCACTTCCCGCACACACCTCACCTCGCCATATGCGCTTCTTGACACTCTTCATGAGGTGGATGAGGGGGACGGGGATGGGCTTTGCTCTTGCTGAGGCGTCTCAACAGCATAGCGCCGTAAAAATGTCTCTAGAACATGGCGCATTGCGCCATCTGCCTCGTGCTTCTGCCCCGCTCGGTGGGTGAGAAGGCCATAAAGCGTATCATCACTCAGCGCCACAAAGGCCTCCAATGCCGACAAGGGATAGCGCTGGTCTTTCATACATTGGCGAATGAATTCCTCAATGAGAATATCCATCTCTTGCGTGCCACGTCGACAACAACGATAAAGAAGACGCTTTCGACGGCTCTGCTCGTCCCTGACAAGCGATGTTTTTTGCCCTGCATGGCCTATCATATCCTACGACACACTCTTTCAGAGAAAACGGGGGAGAGAGCTTTCTTGTTTGCGACCTGTGCGCCATCCTACCCGAAACGGAATGGCGTTGCCACTGCTTTCTTTTCTGTGCTATACATCACTGATACAAAGTTGGGACATGAAAAGAATTCTTACGGAGAAGAACATGACGAAAGTAATTGGCGCTATCCTCGCTGTATCTATGGCTGTGTCTGGGTGTTCCGTTTACATGGCCGCTGTCGGGAGTGATGAAAAGAATGTTGCCTTCTTACGCAAGGGCGTAGAACGAGAGGCCGTTGAATTTCACTTAGGCAATCCCCGCAGGGTTAACCAAAATAGTGATGGCACGACAACCCATATATTTGAATATGAAATAGGCAATGAGCCTTCGCTGGGGAGAGCCGCTGGCCATGCCGCTATGGATGTTCTCACTTTTGGATTGTGGGAGATCGTGGGAACGCCCATCGAAGCTGTGGCGGGAGAAACCGTCAGGCTGTCAGTGACGTACGATGAAAACGACAAGGTTAAATCCTACAGGACGACACAATAGAGTCGGATGACTCGTTTTGTGTGAGATAACCACGCTCTTTCTTGGGTGGTGATGCATGAGCGCTGTCGCCACCCACTCAGGCATGTCGTTTATGGGGCTGTAAAGGTGACGTCAGATGACATCCCCGTCCTTGCGTGATGTGCTTCGTCCCTTAGCAGACCTCACGTCCATTCCCAAAAAATATATCCCCGCCCTCGAACGGAGCTGTCGCGGCGCGACATTCATCCACATCCTCACCCAATTGCCCACAGGCATCCTGCACCGACCAACCCACGAGTCGCTATCCCCCCCATGCCTTGACACCATCATCACACTACGTATCACCATCGTCAAACATCAACCACCCCCTCGTCTCAGGGGAAAGTCGTCCATTCCATGGCGTATCCTCGCCACAGACTCAGAGGGAACAGCCCTTTACCTTATATTCTTTCACGCCAAAGGGCGCACCCTGTATCAACGCTTTACCATAGGCGCGTCCTACTTTGTCTCAGGGAAAGTCACCCTCTATCAACACACGCCTTGTTTCATACACCCTGACTATGCTGTCATCGATGACGGGCAAAAACGCATTCCCGCACACTCCATCCTCTACCCCCTCAGCCAAGGGCTCACCCTCTATCAAAGACACAAAGCACTCGCTCAGGTCTTAGCCGTCATACAACGGACATCCACACACAAGCCCCCACAAGAATGGATAGGGAACGAGACCATAAGACGCCATCAATGGCGCTCTTTCCAACAATCCCTCTATCACGCCCATCACCCAAAAACGGAAACAGACCTCTCGCCTCACCATCCCGCCAGACAGCGTCTCGCCTATGATGAGCTGCTCGCTCAGCAATTGACATTCGCCATGCTCCGTCATCACCACCAACCATGCAAAGCACATCCCATACAAAAAAGAGGCGTCATGAGAGATGTGTTAGCGCGCCAACTCCCCTTTGCACTCAACAAGGAACAGAAAAAAGCCGTTGCCGATATTCTCAGCGACATGACGTCTCAAAAACGCATCACCCGCCTCCTACAAGGCGAAGTGGGAAGCGGTAAGACCATCATTGCTGTGTTTGCCGCTCTTGAAACAATCGAAAATAAGCGCCAAGTCATCTATATGGCGCCCACTGACCTCCTCGCACGACAAGTCTTCCACGTGTTTGATAGCATGCTGACAAAAGTCGCCCATCATATGCCTCCCCATCATTCTGTGCCATTGCCTATATCCCTCACCTATCTCGGTGGCACACTCACCGAAACAGAAAAAAAGGAACGCCGTATCACCATCGCCAATGGACAATGTCTCCTCGTCATTGGCACGCACGCCCTCTTTCAAGAGAAAATACAGCTCCATAACCCTGCCCTTATCATCATTGACGAACAGCAACGTTTTGGCGTCGAGCAACGTAAACTCCTGCAAGACAAAGCACCCAATGCCGATGTCGTCATGATGTCAGCAACCCCCATTCCACGTTCCCTTGCTCTCGCCCACTATGGTGATATGCCTATGTCCCTGTTACGCCAACGCGCCACAGGGAAATATGTCCCCCGCACATTCATTGTCTCCTCCGAACGTCTCGATGCCGTCATCGACTCAGTGGCAAAACGCCTCAATCACCAGCAAGGCTGTTTTTGGGTATGCCCCATGATCGAAGAGTCACAACAACAAGCGATGATGGATACGACCACACGCTTTCACACACTACAAAAACGCTTTCCCAACAAGGTTGCCCTTCTCCATAGCGGTATCGACAGCACCGAACGTATCAAGACCATCGACGCCTTTCGTCGCGGCGAGAGTCACATCCTCGTATGCACCACCGTCATTGAGACAGGGCTCGACATCCCTGAAGCGACATTGATGGTAATAGAGCATGCCGAACGTTTTGGCTTGTCCCAACTGCACCAATTGCGCGGACGCATTGCCCGCCATCAGCCCGGGGATGCCATCCTCATCTATCATCCTCCCTTAACGGACGTCGCCAAGAAGCGTCTCGAAACCATCCGTTCAACCCACGATGGTTTCCACATCGCCCAACAAGACCTCATGCTAAGAGGACAAGGCGACCTTGCTGGTATCAAGCAAAGCGGTATCCTCTTCTATCGCCTCGCCCACATGCCCGACCACCAAGACCTGCTGGAAGAAGCCTACCATGACGCTCAGCATATCGTCACCCATGACCCCCATCTGCAAACGACACGCGGTAAAAATCTACGACTGCTCTTAGACCTCATGGGGCATGAAGACCCCTCCTACACATGGTGAGGCGCGATGTTGGGCGGTATCATCCTCTCACCGCTCTCGCCATGATGTTCGGGAAAGGCAATGCCTCCTGAAATCACCAGCTTGAAGGCATCTTCGACCGTCATGTCGATAATTGTCACATCCTTTTTTGGCACGATAAGGAGAAACCCCGATGTCGGATTAGGCGTCGTTGGCAAAAAAACACAGAGTGACTCCTCGCCCAAAGCGTTACGAATAGCACCCTCAACCTCGTTACTGATAAACACAATGACCCACAGCCCCCTTCGAGGATATTCAATCAAAGCAACCTGACGAAAGGATTTCGAATTGCTCTGAAGGACCGTGGAAAAAATCTTCTTAATCGCGCCGTAGAGGCCGCGCACAACAGGCATATAGGCAATGAGACGCTCGCTATAGCGAAAGAACAATCGCCCCATGACACCCTTAGTAATCCAGCCGATAAACACAAGGGCTATCAGGACAATGATAAGACCAAGACCCGGTAGAGGAAAATCCACCATCGCTTCGTAGTCGCGCGGCAACAATTTGACGACTTGCGCATCGATAAATGTGACAGCAAGCCACGTCACATAGAGTGTGATAGCAATGGGCGCAGACACAAGGAGTCCAGCAATAAAATGACCCCGTAGACGCATCAACAGCGTTTTTTTTACTTTTCTTTTCTTTTCTCCCATGATGTTTGTCCTTCGTCTCTATGTCGCCTGCGATGATAAGAGCTGGTGATACTGGGGGGCGTGTCACCTAGTGACGAGACACAGCGTCTCCATGTCGTTCATGCGTCGCGCTGGCAAGGACGATACGTAGTATGTCCTGCATAATGTCGGTCACGTTGAAATTTTTTGGCGTATAGACGGCTGAGACGCCTTGCTTTTTGAGCTGCGCGCTATCTTTAGGAGGAATGATTCCACCCACCACAAGAGGAATATGGGCGATTCCCGCCTCCTTCATGTGCCGTAGCACGTCACGGACGAGATGATTGTGTGAGCCAGACAAGACAGACAAGCCAATCATGTGCACGCCTTCTTCGACAGCTGTCTGGACGATTTGCTCTGGCGTCAAGCGTATCCCTTCATAGACGACCTCGAATCCAGCATCTCGCGCCCGCATGGCGATCTGCTCGGCGCCATTGGAATGCCCGTCTAACCCCGGCTTTCCTATGAGGATTTTAGGCCTTCTCCCCAACGGCTCACAAGATTGTTGGACTTGCTGACGTAAGACATGCCACGGCTGAGATGGCGTATCCTCTTCTCCTTGTGTCGTTGACGCCATAGGCCTGTGCGCCTCGCCTCCTATGCCTGTAGGCGCTCGATATTCTCCATAGACATCACGCATGCACGCACCCCATTCCCCTGTGGTGACGCCGGCATGGGCACAGGCAATGGATGACTCCATGATATTGCCTCGTTGCTGCGCGCACGTCTTGAGGGCGTGGAGCGCTTGCTGGACTTTTTTCTCGTCCCGTTGCTGCCGCCATGCCACAAGCTTGTCCCGTTGTTTCTGCTCGGCGTCGGGGTCTGCCGTGAAGATCCCTCCGTCTCTCGATTCGAGCAAGGGCGAGGCAAGCCCTTCTTGATAGCAATTAACCCCCACAACATGCTGGCGACCTTCCTCGATCATCCTCTGCCTTCTCGTATGGGAGTCGACCAGCTGCGCCTTGAGATAACCAGATTGCACGGCATCGATAAGCCCACCCATGGCACTTATCTTGTCGATGGCTTGGCGCGCTTCATCCTTGAGACGGCGCACTTTCTCCTCTATGACGGGCGCGCCTTCGAAAATGTCACCATAGTCGAGAATATCACTCTCGAAGGCAACAATCTGTTGAAGACGTAAACTCCATTGCTGGTCCCAAGGACGTGGTAAGCCTAAGGCTTCGTTCCATGCGGGCAATTGAATAGCACGAGCGCGCACCTGCTTAGAGAGCACCACCGCCAACATGGACAGCAAGATACGATAGACGTTGTTCTCAGGCTGTTGCTCTGTCAAGCCTAAGGAATTGACCTGCACACCATAGCGAAAACGTCGATAACGCGCCTCTTGCACGCCATAGCGGTGCTCTGTCAATTCGTCCCATAATTCGGCAAAGGCGCGCATCTTGCAAAGCTCGGTGATAAAACGCGTGCCAGCATTGACAAAAAAACTGATACGTCCGACAACCCTTGGCCAGACGTCCTTATCGACTTTCTCCCGCACCATATCGAGGACGCCACATGCATTCGCCAGGGCAAACGCCAATTCTTGAACGGGCGTCGCGCCTGCTTCCTGTAGGTGATAAGAGCATATGTTGATAGGATTCCACTTTGGCATATGCTGACTCGTGTAGACAATCATATCAGTCGTCAGTTGAAGACTTTCCTTTGGCGGGAAAACATACGTCCCACGGGAAAGATATTCCTTGATAATGTCATTTTGGGTTGTGCCGCTGAGTTTTTCCCTCGAGACACCTTGCTTATCAGCGACAGCAATATAGAGAGCAAGCAACCATGACGCTGTGGCATTGATCGTCATAGAGGTGTTCATCGTGTCGAGAGGCAACCCGTCAAAGAGCGTCATCATATCGCCTACGTGACTGATCGGTACGCCGACTTTTCCCACTTCACCGCGCGCAAGGGGATGGTCAGCGTCATATCCCGTTTGCGTAGGAAGGTCGAAGGCAATAGACAATCCCGTCTGCCCTTTTGCCACATTAGAACGATACAGACGATTGCTCGCCTCTGCCGAAGAATGGCCTGAATAGGTGCGCATAAGCCATGGGCGGTCACGCCCTGTATGATGGGTGGCAGACATCGATGTTCCCTTCTTCCGTTTTCTTTATCCTCGAGGGGCCCGTCTTCATGAGAGGCATCTTGTGCGCCCATATTACCATAAAATGACAGACAATGCTCCTAAACAATGTTCATGGCAAGGATGGTGCTTGCAAGAATGTTCACGCTCCTTTATGGTGACTCTCGGCAAGGCTTCGACTCTCGTCCCCTTGTGCAAACACCCTATGACCATCTCTCTTATCCATCCTATCCATGAAAACGACGACATCTCTTCCCTTTACGACAGAAAAGAAAGACCTCTACCCTGTAGGAACAATCCCGCCCTTAGGGCATGTGCCTGAGACGATGCATGCGTGGCTCATACGCAGAGACAGGCAAGGCGTGCCAGAGGAAGCGATGAAGGAGGAAGTTGTGCCTGTGAAAAAGCCTCAGGATGATGAAGTGGTCGTCCTCGTCATGGCGGCGGGTGTCAACTATAATGGCATATGGGCATCTCTTGGCAAGCCCGTGTCTGTCTTCGATGTCCATAAAGCCGACTACCATATTGGCGGTTCTGATGCGTCAGGGGTTGTGTGGCAGGTAGGGGCGCGTGTGAAACGCTGGAAGGTAGGGGATGAAGTCATTATCCATTGCAATCAAGATGACGGCAATGACGAAGAGTGCAATGGCGGCGATCCCATGTATTCGCCATCTCAGCGTATTTGGGGCTATGAGACTCCTGATGGCTCTTTCGCGCAATTCACGACGGTGCAAGAACGCCAACTCCTTGCCCGTCCGCAACATCTCAGTTGGGAGGAGGCGGCATGCTATACGCTGACTCTCGCCACATCCTATCGCATGCTGTTTGGTCATATGCCTCACGAATTACGCCCAGGCCATAACGTCCTTGTATGGGGCGCGTCTGGTGGCATTGGTTCTATGGCAGTGCAGCTCTGTGCTCTCACGGGCGCACGCGCCATTGGCGTGATCTCTGATGACAGCAAGCGGCAATTCGTCATGGAGTGTGGCGCCTACGCCACGCTCAATCGCAAGGACTTCTCCTGTTGGGGCGACCTACCAGAAACCTCAGATACTCAAGGAACAGCAGAGTATATGAAAAATGTCCGCGCCTTTGGCCGTGCCATTTGGGATATAACAGGCAAAGGCGTCGATGTGGATATTGTCTTCGAACATCCGGGAGCGCAGACGTTTCCTGTGTCTTGTTTCCTTGTCAAACGAGGAGGCATGGTCGTCTTTTGTGCCGCCACAAGCGGATACCGCCTGACAATGGATGCGCGCTTCGTCTGGATGCGCCAAAAGAGAGTGCAAGGAAGCCATTTCGCCACATTAAAGCAAGCAAGCCTCGCCAACACGCTCGTCATACAGAAGAAACTGCGCCCATGCCTCTCAGAAGCGTTCCCTTGGCGCCATATCCCTCAGGCGCATACGAAAATGATGAACAACGAACACGCCCCGGGCAATATGGCAGTTCTTGTCCAAGCAACAAAGGAAGGTCTGGGGCGCAACAAAAAGTAACCAACAGCAATCCTATGGTATCCCTATGCTCAAGCCGCTCTCAGAGTCTGCTATCGCAGAATCACCATCCTTGACACCCGATACGCTCCTTGCCCTCTGTGAGGAAAGCTTACGTTCTGTCTCGAATTTCACATCCCATGTCGGTGAGACATTGAAAGCAGATGTCCTCTCTGATGGGAAGGTCGACGCCCAACGTTTCGAGCAAGAACAGCAACGCACACACGGCTATGCATGGCTTATGACAACACAAAAAGCCCTCGAATGCATGGGCGCATGGGGACAAGCACTCCATCGCCATGGGTGGCTGACGCCATGCGAACAAGGGACGCTCAGCATCCTCTTTGGTGAATATCTCGCCCAGATACAGGGGGGACTGCCCATGAATCAGCAAGAATTTGTCCGTCCACACCAATTGACAGAGGACAAAGACGCGCTCCAACAACTCCATAGCACCGCCATCACGACATTGGTGCGTCACGCTCAAGATATGAGCCCACATGGGCCGACAGCCCACGTGCTCGCCAGCTTGTGCCGCCAACAATGGAGCAACAATGGTGATGTGCTCAGTGACGACAGCGACACGTATGTGATGATACGCGAGCAATTTAGACGCTTTAGTGAGGACGCTGTCGTCCCTCATGTCGCTACGTGGCACGACCATGACATGCTGCTCCCCGACTCGCTCATCGAGAGCATGAGCGCATTGGGAGTCTTCTCCCTTGCCACGCCAGAGGAATATGGGGGGCTTGGCATGAAAAAACGCGCGATGTGTATCGTCACAGAAGAGCTCTCAAGAGGATTCCTTGCCGTAGGGTCATTAGGCACCCGTAGTGAGATCGCCACCGAACTTATCCGTATCGGAGGAACAGAACAGCAAAAGACTCACTGGCTTCCCAAGATTGCCGATGGCTCTGTCCTGACATGCGCCGTCTTCACCGAACCTAATACGGGCTCTGATTTGGGACGTCTGACAACACGGGCGGTGCGTCAGGGCGATTATTATCACCTCCATGGCAGCAAGACGTGGATAACGCATGGGGCAAGAAGCGACATGATGACAGTGCTGGCGCGCACCGACCCCAAAGAGAAAGGATATCGAGGGCTGAGTATGTTCTTAGCGGAAAAGCCACGGGGAGACGATGGCACGCCCTTCCCCGCCAAAGGCATGTCTGGTAGCGAGATTCGCGTGTTAGGCTACCGAGGCATGAAAGAGTATGAACTATCCTTCGATGACTATAAAGTCCATAAGAGCCAATTGCTTGGTGAAACGGAGGGACAAGGTTTTAAGCAGTTGATGGCGACCTTTGAGTCGGCGCGGATTCAGACGGCAGCACGGGCAGTCGGTGTCGCCCAAGATGCTATGGAAACGGCTCTCACCTATGGCATGGAGCGCAAACAATTCGGCAAAGCCCTTATCGAGTTTCCACGTATTGCCCGCAAAATTGCCATTATGCTGGCGGAAACCCAAGCAGCAAGGCAACTCACCTATTATGCGGCCGACGAAAAAGACCATGACGCGCGCTGTGATATCGAAGCAGGCATGGCAAAATTGCTTGCCGCCCGTGTGGCGTGGGCAAATGCCGACAATGCCTTACAAATCCATGGAGGGAACGGATACGCTCTAGAATATAAAATAAGCCGTGTCCTGTGCGATGCGCGCATTCTCAATATCTTCGAAGGGGCTGCGGAAATTCAAGCCCATGTCATCGCCAGAGGACTCTTGACACGCTAAAACGCCACACCATGTGTCATGAGAGCTTCCCTGAGCGCTACCTATGAGGCTCATGAGACTCTATCCCCTCGATGAGAACAAACGCAATAGCACAGGAGTCGGTATCACTGAGCGTGAGGTGAAGGACGACTTCTCGCCATCCATGACGCTGGCGGCGGGTGAGAACATCCATAGCCCTCGTTGAGAGGACAAGCGCTGGCTTGCCTCGTCTATCATGGGTCACACGCATGTCCTGCCAAGAGAGGCCCGCGCTGATACCTGTTCCTAAGGCTTTGGCACACGCCTCTTTAGCGGCAAAACGCTTAGCGTAGCATGCCGTGGGTCGGGGCTTCTTGTCACACTGAGCCCGCTCGCTTTCCGTAAACACACGGTTCGTAAAACGCGTGCCATAAAGCCTCAAGACCCTACGGATACGTTCCATAGGCACAATGTCATGGCCTATGCCGATAACCACGCCTACCCCCTTATCCCTGACTCTCTGCCCTCTTTAAGGCGACAGAGCATATGTTCCACGACATGACGTAACCCGTAGAAGACTGCCTCACCCATGAGAAAATGGCCAATGTTCAATTCGATGATGTGTGGGATACGCGCCAAGAGCGATGCCGAGTCATAGGATAACCCATGTCCCGCATGGCACGCAAGCCCCAAAGAATGGGCATGAGCCGCACATGCTCGAATCGTTTCGAAGGCATGGGCGTCATGCCGATAGGTGCGGGCAAAAACGCCACTATGTAACTCAACGGAATCCACAGACAAGGCATGGGCGGCGTTCACCTGCTCGAGAGACGGCTCGATGAAAAGTGAGACATGGATTCCCACATCACGGAGACGTCTCACAATGGGGACGAGCATGTCGTCGCATGAGACGACATCAAGCCCGCCTTCTGTCGTCAATTCTTGTCGATTCTCTGGTACCAAACAGCATCTATCCACAGAGTGGGCGATGGCGATGTCCACCATCTCTTGTCGTGGCGCTATCTCCAAATTGACAGGCAAACGATGGTCACCCATTAAACGCCTGACGTCATCTTCTTGCATATGGCGTCTATCCTCACGCACATGCACCGTCACAAGAGATGCCCCCGCCTCCTTGATGAGAGGTAATGCCCGTAAGGGGTCTGGATACCCCTGCTGGCGCGCCTCACGTAACGTCCCTATATGGTCGATATTGACACCTAAACGACAATGCTGAACGGCCATCTGTCATGCCTCCACCCTTGCACAGCCATACCCCACAACCATATCCATGGCACGTTCAAGAACGCGTCTTTGCCGAACGCAGACGCTTCATACGCCCATAGAAATGAGACCACCTCGTGCGAAAGAGATCAATACCATGGCGCACGGTATAATAGGACACACACCAAGATGTGATACTCAAAGGGATAGACCCTAACATCATGGGAAGAAAAATGTGATACCAAAAACCATCTCGAGAAAAGAAAGACGTCACGGAACGCCACAGGGATTCTTGAGAAAAAAGAGCGTTGAAAAATGACAAATCAACAGACACAGAGAATAAGCCAAGAATAAGCGAGCCAAGCGTGTAGCACGCTAACCATATAAGAGGAAACGTCGCGGGATTGCCTATAAGCGTGCCTATCATGGAGGCTGCGATATTGCCCTTCACCGACCAGGCCACAATGAACGCCAGCGCAATATGCAGGCCCAGTAGCGGCGTACAGGATACCGCCACACCAGTGGCAAAGCCAGAGGCAATGCTGTGGGATGAATCATGAAAACGCGCAACCCTGTAAAACAGGTAGCGCGCCATGCGCTCCCATCCGATGTGAGGCCAAGCCCATCGACGCACACGCTCATACAACGAGAGAGGCACGCGCGGCTTAAACATCAATGCCTAACCCTCCCCTGTGAATTCCTTGTGCTCGGCAAGAGATGGTGACGACACCATCTCAGGATAAGACGGATAGTCCCTGTTACGTTCATCGCGACCATACATGGTCATCAACAGCTCTTCATAACGGTAACGTAGGGACATATCGAGCTCCTCCATATCGAGCTTTTTCTCTGCGATCTCCCTGAGGGCGACAACATCATGCTTGTCTTGGCTCGCGTCCACAGAAGGCTCAGCGCCATTCTCTAAAGCGCGCGCCCTATGCACAGCCAGCATCACCAATTTAAAGCGGTCTTCCACGCACTCCATGCATGTTTCAATGACGGTCGTCTCCATGATATATGTATGCCCTTCTCTTAACCTTTATCCTATATCTATCCCACCCCACGTGATAGCCAGCCTACCCCTATAGTGACACGAACGTCGCATTTCTCACCATACGTCTCCCCCATCTTACAGAAGATTGACTTTTTGTCAAGAGATAAGGACAAGACTTTATTCTATAAACATGCCTTCTTGTTCGTCAGAGAGGGTATCGAGCAAAGAGCGGGCTGTTTTATGGAGAACGGGATGAACCCAGGCAGGCGCAATATCCAATAATGGGTACAGCACAAAGCCACGCCCATGCATGCGAGGATGGGGAAGCGTGATACCATCTTGTTGTTCTGTGCAGATACGTCCTCCATAGTCCAAAATATCAATATCGATGGGGCGCGCCTCGTTGCGTCGCATCCTCTTACGTCCCATGTCATGCTCGATGGCGTGAGCACAACGCAACAAATGGACAGGTGATAAGGATGTCTCTATCTGTGCGACTCCATTGATGAACCACGGCTGGTCAGAGACAGGCATGGGCTTGGAACGATACCAACGGGACACAGCTACCACGCGCACGTGGTAAGAAGAGAAACGTGATAAGGCGCTGCGACAATTCTCTAGATAAGAACACCCCTCCCGTCCCTCTTGGTTTGAGCCAAGCCCGATGATAATCATCGATTCCTCCCTTGCATTGACACCCTTTATAAACCATAATTACCATGTGTCTCTCCTCACCATAACGTCTGGAGAGGGACAATGTGAGACACAAGATGACAATTATCTCTAGGATTTTTACTGAATAATGACAAGACATTTTACACCGCATGCTCTTCCATGGTGGCACGGCACACGTATTGCCCTGTTCATCGAGGGGACGAGCTTATATTCTTCGACAAAGGTCCTCGGCTTTGATATCGACTATAGCCGCCTTTTAGAGTATTTCTCCCAAGATGCGCACCTTATTCGCGCCTTTTATTATACACCCGTCTATGACGGACAGGAATATAATCCCCTACGTCCTCTCGTCGATTGGCTTGACTATAACGGCTATACGATGGTGATCAAGAACTCTCGGGAGTATAGCGATACCACTGGTGGACGTAAGCGTTCCAAATACAATGTCGCTATCGATATTGCCGTGGATATGATGGATATGGCGCCCTACATAGACCATGCTGTCCTGTTCTCTGGTGACGGAGATTTTCGCCGCCTCATCGAGGCCGTGCAACGAAAAGGGTTGCGCGCCACCATCGTGAGCACAGCTGAACACACGCCTCCCATTATATCCGATGACCTCAGACGCCAAGCCGACCATTTTATCGACCTCGCCACAATAAGGCGCTTCGTGGAGAAAACGTATAAAGGCGACAATGAAACAGGAGGCAATACAAGGGTGAAAGAACTGGCCACAACATCAACAGACCATGCTGTCTCTGATGCCGATGCGCTCCCCGAACGCTATCGAAATCCCTAGAAGCGCCCCCATACCAGTCGCCCCACACGCCCACAAGATACGCCCAAGACGTCTATGCGACAATCGTTCCTGTTGGTTCTTTAGAGCGGGACACATCGACATGAGCACAGTCGGTGCGTAACTTCGACAAGAGTTCCGCATCGACCATATAGCCTTGCCGATGAGGAAACGCTAATCGTATCGTCTTACCCTCTCCCTCCATCGTCGTCTCGACATGGAGACAGAGAGAGAGATGGGTTTGCCCTGTGGATGCCCTATCGAGATGACGGCGAAGAGCATAGAGTTCGCGTTCTTGGCGAATATGGATGGCAATATGGTCGATAGCGGTATGTGCCACATGATGTGTCGAGGATGTCTTAGCCTCACTGGCCTGCTGGTGCTGTTGCTTTTTGTTGGCGCTATGACGATGTCCTTGCGCTTCATCTTCATGCTCCTTTCCTAAGAGGGACATCTCTTTGAGCACAAGACGTATGCTCTTATCTTCACGGATATAAGCCGTGACGTTCATCATAAGATTGACGCCTTCGGTGAGCTGCGCGTGCTGTGCCTGCCACAGAGTATCATCCACCAGCACATCATAGGCGTCCCCTTGGTCGGAACAATGGAGAAAAACGAGTCGCTTTTTGCTCTCACGGGCGCGTCTCTGCCGTATCTTGAGCACAGCGCCCGCCATAACGATATGTTTGCTTGCGCCTTGAGCGACATGGTTTTTCACTTGGCGGTATGGGATGACATGATTCTTTTCGAGAAACGCCTCATAGGGAACAAGGGGATGGTCAGAGAAGAAAAAGCCCAGCATATCGAATTCATAGGCAAGGCATTCACCCAACGACCAATCAGGCCCTTCATAGGAGGAGAGCCATGTATCCTCCTCGCCTGACTCTTGACAGGAAAAGAGGGTCTCTTGATTGAGGCGCGCCTCCCTCTCTTTTTGATGGGCATAGTGTAGGAGGTTATCTCTGACGTCAAAGAGTTTGCGCCTATGGTTTTCAAGACTATCAAAACAGCCCGTATAAATCATGGCTTCGAGCATCCGTCGATTGAGGACGGGAGGGTGGCAACGTCTTGCGAAATCGACCATATCAGAAAATAGGCCATTTTTCTTGCGCTCCTCCTCGATGGCTTTGGCGGACTCAGCACCGACATTCTTGATAGCCGTCAGAGCATAGCGCACAGCGTTTTTAGGCTTAGAAGAGGACGTCTTATCCACCACAGATTCCACAGAAAAAAGATGGCATGAATGATTGACATGGGGAGGAAGCACAGAAATCGTCATCCTCTCGGCATCTTCCTTGAGCGTGCGAAGACGTTCTTGATTGCCCATATCTTGGCTCATGGAGGCAGCAAAGAATTCAACGGGATAGTGCGTCTTGAGCCATGCCGTCTGATAGGCTATCAAAGCATAGGCGGCGGCATGGCTCTTGTTAAAGCCATAGCCTGCGAATTTCTCGATCATCTGAAAAATACGCCGCGCTTTTCTATCGTCCAAGCCCATGTTTCTCGCCCCCACCATAAATTCATGCTGTAACCCCGCCATGATAGCGGGGTCCTTCTTTCCCATGGCTTTGCGGAGAATATCCGCCTTTGCCAAGGTAAAACCTGCCAACGCCTGCGCGATCTGCATCACTTGCTCTTGATAGATCATGACACCGTATGTCTCCTGTAACATGGCGGTGAGACGTTCATCCATATATGTGACGGGCTCACGTCCATGTTTTCTCGCGACATATGTGGGAATGTTGTCCATGGGGCCTGGGCGATATAAAGAAATAAGGGCAATAATCTCCTCGAAACGGTCTGGTTTTAAGTCGCATAGGACTCGCCGCATGCCATCACTTTCCAATTGGAAGACACCAATGGTATCACCTTGTGCCATCAAGGCGTATGTCGGCTCATCATCAAGAGGAATATGCTGTATGGCGATGGCGTGCCCTTGAGCGTCTTTGATCAACGCCACACAATTGTCGATAATCGTTAACGTCTTGAGCCCAAGGAAATCAAATTTGATTAAGCCCGCCATCTCGACATATTTCATGCTGTATTGGGTGGCGGGGAGCTGTGCGGCTTTATCGCGATAAAGGGGGATTGTGTCGCTGAGCGGCTTATCGCTGATAACAATACCAGCGGCATGGGTTGATGCATGGCGATAGAGTCCTTGAATATCATGGGCAATATCGAGCATGGAGGCGACATTGGGGTCTTGTGTCGCCATGGACTGCAATGCTGGCTCTTCCGCCACGATTTGTTTGAGTGGCGTATCGCCGGTGGCTTGAAAAGGCACCATCTTGCACATCCTATCGACTTGCCCATAAGGCATATTGAGAATACGTCCCACGTCCCGTAGGGCAGCGCGAGCCTTCAATGTGCCGAATGTGATGATATGGGCGACGTGGTCTGGTCCATACTTATCCCGCACATAGCGAATAACGTCGTCTCGTCTCTCTTGACAGAAGTCAATATCAAAGTCTGGCATAGAGATACGCTCAGGGTTGAGAAAACGCTCGAACAAGAGTCCTAAACGGATAGGGTCGAGGTCAGTGATGTTAAGAGCCCACGCCACAATGGAGCCAGCGCCCGACCCACGCCCCGGACCAACGGCAATATGCTGTCTTTTTGCCCATCCTATGAAATCAGCAACGATAAGGAAATAGCCAGCATAGCCCATAGAACATATCATCTCTAACTCATAGGCAAGACGCTCATGGTAAGGTTTTGCTTCTTCTGGTGACGTCAAGACAGGTGACTCTTGCAGGCGTTTTTCTAACCCTTGTCGGGCTTGGGCATGGAGAAGCGCTTGTTCGTCCTCACTGGCTGTCCCCGTAAAGGAAGGAAGCGTCGGCGAGATAGGCTGTGGAAACCACGAACAACGTTGCGCACAGAGAATTGTCTGCTCACAGCATTCGGGAATGTCGTGAAACAGCGCATGCATGGCGTCAGGGTCATAGATGGTATGACTCGCATTATATTCCCTATCCCCCATGGCGTTGCGGGCGCAACGATAGTCGATACAACGCAACACATTGTAGCTCGGCGCAAAATCGGCTGTGTGATAATAGCTATGATGAACGGCAATGGGAGGACACTCTAAATGACGCGCAAGGTTAAGAAGGGTTGCCTCTATTTTTTTCTCAAAGACATATCCATGGCGCGCTATCTGCATATAAAAACGTCCAGAAAAGAGCGATGCGAGACGTTCGGCATGCTCTTGTCCCGTGCGGCCTTCGCTGATAAAAAAGGGCGCTTGCACAGCACCCGTTCTATCACCAGAAAAAGCAAGCAACCCCCGATGATGCTCTGCCAACATAGGCCACACGACTTGAGGCGGAAAACCATCATCAATGACGCTGTAGCTCTCACCAACCATCCGCACAAGGTTACGCCATCCCTCTTCGTTTTGCACATACAGAGGTAAGGGGTAGGGCGTGTCCTGTGGCATGTCCGTCATGCTGACATTAAGCAAACAGCCAATGATAGGCTGAATGCCTTGGCGGCTTGCTTCGATGGCAAATTCCATCACACCGAACATATTGCCTCTGTCAGCAACCGCCACGGCTGGCATGCCATGGCGGCGACATGTCTCGATAATCTGAGAAAAAGAGAGGGCGCTCTCGAGAAGAGAGTAACGAGAAGACACCGCAAAATGAACAAAGGGCTTAGCCATAGCACACAGACATCACATGATATGTCCTTCGATGAATGATGACTCCTCCTTCATGCTGGACCCACTGATTATGTGCGTAGTGCCTCTTGCATGTCAAATTTCAACAGCAACATCATAGGACCAGCCACAAAAATTGACGACCATGTTCCCACGAAAACACCCCAGAGCATGGCAAGGACAAAATCATGGAGAACACTCCCACCAAAGAGCAAGAGGGCGAAGAGAGCAAGGGCGGTGGTGACGCTCGTCATGACGGTGCGCGACAATGTCGCGTTGATAGACATATCAATAATCTCGTGAAAAGGCGATGAACGATGACGGCGCATCATCTCACGCATTCTATCGAAGACGACCACCGTATCATTGATAGAATAGCCAGCGATCGTGAGCACGGCCGCCACCGTCGACAAATTAAACTCCAACTGCAAAGCAGAAAACAACCCGATCGTCACGAGGACATCATGGAGAAGCGCCACCACAGACGCAAGGGCAAAATGCCAGCCATCAAAACGCATCCATACATATAAGAGGATAGCAAGGAGAGAGAATAAAACGGCATAAATGCCACTCTCGACGAGTTCCTGCCCCACGCGAGGGCCAACAAATTCCACACGCCGATAATCTAAATCCTTCCCCAAACGCTCTTTTATCTGAGTGATCACCGCCATCTGCGCCTTTTCATCGCCTTGTTGACGCTGGACGCGTATAAGAAGGATTGTATCCTTACCAAACGTCTGAATCTGGACATCACCTAACTCTAAGACGCGCAAAGAGTCGCGCACTTCTCCCACATCAGGGGGCTCATTGTAGCTGACCTCCATGAGCATCCCCCCTCGAAAATCGATGCCATAATCCAAGCCAACAACAGAGAACAACAGCAAAGATAACACCACCAAAGACGCCGACCCTATCAAGCCGTGTCGATGGAAGCGCATGAAACGCCACGTTGGTTTCTGGCGAAGCCAATGGGAAAAGAAGATCGTCATGGGCTTTCTCTTAACGTTCTGCTCTATGCATCAGGCATATCATATGACGTGATACGGGGACATTCATAAAGGAAGAACTCTCGCCTTAGAACGATACAGCCATGTCGTCATGATGAAGCGCGTCAATGTAATGGCGGTGAACATGGAGGTGAGAATACCAAGGGAGAGCGTCACAGCAAAACCTCTTATAGGTCCCGAGCCAAAAATATAGAGGAAGAGAGCGGCAAAAAGTGTCGTCAAATTGGCATCGATGATCGTGCGTAAAGCGCGTTCATATCCCCGAGACACAGCATTGATGGGTGTTCTTTCCCCACGCATTTCCTCACGAATGCGCTCGAAAATAAGGACATTGGCATCCACCGCCATACCAATGGTCAACACGATACCAGCGATCCCCGGCAGCGTGAGGGTGGCTTGTAGGAAGGACAACGCGCCAAAAATAAGGAGCAAATTTGTCAGCAACGATGTAACGGCAAACAAACCAAAGACGCCATACACAAGAATCATAAAGGCAATGACGAGGAGCAAACCAATGACGGAGGCTATTTTACCCGCCTCGATGGAATCAGCGCCAAGGCTTGGTCCCACTGACCGTTCCTCGATGACCGTCAGCGGCGCCGGCAGAGCGCCAGCCCGCAAGAGAAGCGCAAGGTTATTCGCTTCCTCTGGCGAAAAAGAACCACTGATAATGGCTGTTCCCCCCGGAATGGGTTCGTTAATGACAGGTGCGGTAATGACACGACCATCGAGAACAACAGCGAATCGCTTCCCCACATTGTCTTTTGTGATTTTTGCAAATTGACGCGTCCCCACATTATCGAACGCTAAGGACACAACATATCCCCCCTGCAACGCATCGAAAGTCGCTGTGGCATTTTTGAGACGCTCACCACTCACATCGACTTTACGCCTCACCAAATAATAGGGTTCTGCTGAGGTGGCGCGATAGGCTGGCACGACCTCAGAGCCTGATTGGACTCGCCCCTGTTGCACCGAAATCACAGGAACACTCTCATCCAGCATACGAAACGACAATTTTGCCGTCTGTCCTAAAAGAGCCTTCACCCTGTCGGGGTCGCCCCCCGGCAATTGGACAAGGATGCGCTCTGCCCCTTCACTTTGAATGATAGGCTCACTCGTGCCAAGGGCATCAATACGAGAGCGCACAACCTCGATGGATTGCTCGATGGTATGGACGAGAATGTCACGCTTGGCGACAGGCGTGAATGATATTCTCACAGCCCCATCAGCCTCGCCTCGAACGATGTCATATTCACCAGCAATATCACGCTCGAGAATCAAGGCGCGCGCATCCTCGAAGGAAGCAGGGTCTGTCAATGTGAATCCCACATGGTCCGATGAACGCACCAACCCCCTATAGCCTACCTTTGTCTCCCCCTGACGCAAGGTGCGGCGCACATCGTCTAAGAGAGACTCTAAACGCTCTTTGATGACGTCATCGACGCCCACTTGTAACAGCAAATGCGCGCCCCCTTGTAAATCAAGGCCTAAATTAACCCTCTGTTTAGGAAGAAAGGACGGCACATCACGTAGCGCTTCGTCATCGAGCATGTTGGGAAGAGCAAACAAGCCACCCAACAGAATCACCAACGCCGTTGCCAATGTCTTGAGAAGAGAAGGACGATTCATGCAGACATCACACGGACGATGTAGACTCCTTGTTGCGAATATCGGCAATGGTCGCCTTCACAGCGCGCACCCGCACATTATTCTCCTTATCGATGACGATCACAACCTCGTCATCGCCCACCAACTTCGAGACCTCGCCAATGATACCGCCCGATGTGACGACCGTGTCACCACGTTTGAGACTCCCTATCAGCTCAGCATGGCGACGCATCTTTGTATGCTGTGGACGTATCACCAAGAAGTAGAAAACGGCAAAAATGAGGATAAAAGGAAGAAGCAAACCAAGAGCGCTAGGTTCTCCACCGCGACCACCCCCCTGTTCATTGGCATGGGCAAACATGATATACACCTCCCGCGGGACAAATCCTAAAGCACCCCTCACGTGACACGCACTATACATCCATTCCCCTCCCATGACAACTAAATCAACAGATACCCCGTAGAGCCCTTGCGTCAATGGAAAATGATTGCAAAAATATCTTAGCGTTCTAAACTTCCCATCATTCTGACATGCAGACCCTTGCTGTGATACCGCCCATGTCCGACTCACCCGCTATGGCACGTATTGCCCGCGCATTGGAGCGCATGTCGCCTCCCTTGACCATCTCCATGCCTGATTTTAAGGCGTCCCACGCCTATTTGTGGCGTCCCTATCAAGGTGGATTTCGCCTTCCTTATCACTATGTGCCACTCCCCCTATCCCTCTTGCAAGGCATAGACAAACAAAGAGAGCAACTGCTCGCTAATACGACAGCCTTTGCACAAGGCATGGGCGCGAATCACGCCTTGCTATGGGGCGCAAAAGGGATGGGAAAAAGTTCCCTCGTTAAATCTGTCATCCATCATATCAACGAGACTCTGTCCCCCGCCGCCATCCAACTCATCGATGTCCAGCAAAGTGATATGCCAACGCTGACGCCCCTCTTAGAACAGCTCGTGCTGTCACCGCACCGCTTTGTGCTCTTCTGTGACGACCTTGCCTTTGACCCGTCCAACAGCATAGACCATAAGGCATATCACGCCCTTAAAGCCATGCTCGAGGGAAGTATCAACAGCATCCCCCCGAACGTCCTTATCTATGCCACCTCCAATAGACGACACCTGACGGCGCGTCGGATGGAAGAAAACGAAGCGCAAGCAACCCTCCATGAACATGACGCCGCTGACGACAAAATTGCCCTCTCTGACCGCTTTGGGCTATGGCTGGGATTTCATCCATGCACAACCAAACAATGGCATGCCATGCTCGACTCCTATTACCATGCGGAACATCTTACCATCGATAAGCGCCTCTTCTATCAAGAAGCCGATATGTGGGCGCGCCAGCGAGGCGGACGCTCTGGACGCATTGTCAGCCAATTCATGACCGCATGGAAAAGTCGCCATCACCCCTAAGACAGGCTCACAATGGCACTTTATGGTTTCTCAAGATAGAGCTGTGGCTTGACAGGCTTCCTATGGTGACGGAGCTCGAAGTGAAGTTGCGCTTCACGCACATGGCCGCTCATGCCCACCATCCCTAAGACACTTCCTCGCTTGACAGCTTGCCCTCTCTTGACACGAATGGCATCAAGATGCGCATAAGCCGACGTCCATCCCAACCCATGACTCACAAGAACAAGATTGCCAAAACCCTTCACATCATCACCTCGATAGACAACAACGCCATCTTCAGTGGCACGGACTGGCGTGCCCGCTTGTGCTTGAACATTGATGCCATCATTGTGATAGCCATCCTTGCTGTGGCCATAGTCACCCAGCACCCTTCCCTGAACAGGCCAGAGAAAATGACGATTCTTTGGGAGATTGGGTGGAACGGCATGGCGCTTAGGCGCGCTTTGTCTTTGAGAGGCGCTGTCGGACACGCCATCGCCTCGTGTCCTGCCATGCGCTTTCTCTTTGCCAATATGAAGAGACTGCCCCACCGCCAATTGAGACGCATCGGGTAAATCATTGGCGGCGATCAAATCAGCGATCGTCACACCATAACGTTTGGCGATGGCATACGCTGTCTCGCCCTTCAATACTTTATGGACAGGTGGTTGTGTAGGCGTCTTCGTCACACGCAAGCTCTGCCCAGCTCTAATGACATAGGGAGGCGACAAATCGTTGAGCGCTGCCAAATCCTCTACGTTCATGCCATGGCGACGCGCCAAAGCATACAGGGTATCACCCTTTTCCACGCGAATATGGGTTCTGTGCGGGGGTGGGGTGGGACGATGTGGGGGCTGAGGAGACTCTTCGCCCACGACATAATCCTCCTCTGCCTCCGCCTCGATGGCATATCCCCCTCCATCGTCCTCGCGCCCAAAGATACCCCCCACCTCCTCATAAGAAAGTTCCTCTAAATAAGCGCCCTCGCCATAGATCGCCTTTTCACAACCCGCCAAGAGGAATAAACACATCAATAGGAAACGATACACCCCCCTTGATACATCACAAGGTCGTATCCACATCATCCCTGTCCCTCTCACCCATGACCATGTCCACAGAACACGCGCCCATGAGCGCCAAAGGGCGCATAGCAACAATGACATCACCTTGTACATGGTCACGTAACACGCATATCGTGCGGAAGAGAAAACATGTCAAGGGAGGCATGGTGGGTTAAATCCAAATGTAAAGGCGTCACAGAGATGGCGTTGCGCGAGATGGCATCGAGGTCTGTGCCGCTTTCTGGTTTGACATGACTTCCCACACTGCCTATCCAGAAATATGTTCTGCCGCGAGGGTCCACATTCTCTAACAGCGTCCCACCTCCACAATGACGTCCCTGTCGGGTTATTTCCACGCTCGCCCCATGCTTTTGTGGGCAATGGGGGAAATTGATATTAAAAAAGACCCCGTCATCCCAAGGACGTCCATGCAAATGACGGACGATGGAAGGCGTATAAGCCGCCGCCATACGCCAATCTTCTGCTCCCGTTTCATAATTGTGAATCTGGCTCAGCGCCATAGCGGGTATCCCAAGCAAGGTTGCCTCCATAGCGGCGGCCACCGTCCCCGAGTAGGTGATGTCCTCACCAAGATTGCCGCCAGCATTAAAACCCGACAACACAAGGTGAGGCGGTTTATCCTTCATAATATGTTTGACGGCCAAGAGAACGCTATCCGTAGGCGTGCCATCCACGCCAAAGATGTGCGACTCCAATTGACGAAAGCGCAAAGGGCGATGTAACGTCAAGGAATGTCCCGCCCCACTATGCTCCCGCTCTGGCGCAACGACCCAGAGCTCCGCACAGAGGGATGTCATCGTCTCTTTCAAGATACGCAAACCCGGCGCATAAACACCATCATCGTTACAGACAAGTATCCGCGCCTTTTCTAATGGAGGGTAGGAGAGTGGCACGACAACCCCGCTGTGCCTCTAAAGAGCGCGCTCTCTTGTCCATGCTGTCGAAGGCACGTCAGCCTCCATGCCCTAAAAACGCCAGCAAGAGCAAAGCAACAATGTTGAGAATCTTAATCATAGGATTGATGGCAGGTCCAGCCGTATCCTTGTACGGATCTCCTACCGTATCCCCTGTGATAGACGCCTTATGAGCATCCGACCCTTTGCCTCCGTGAGCGCCATCTTCTATGAGTTTTTTGGCGTTGTCCCACGCCCCGCCACCAGACGTCATGGAAATGGCGAGAAAAAGACCTGTGACGATCGACCCTAGAAGCAACGCCCCAATGGCCGTGAGCGCTTCCTCCTCACCGACAGTGGTCGAGACAAGGATATAGACAGCAACAGGCGCAAGAACAGGAAGAAGAGACGGGAGAATCATCTCACGTATCGCCGCTTTCGTCAGCAAGTCGACAGCGCGCCCATATTCAGGCTTTGCCTTGCCTTGCATAAGCCCTTTAATCTCCTTAAATTGGCGTCTCACCTCGACAACAATGGCCGATGCCGACCGCCCCACCGCCTGCATGCTCATGGAGGAAAACAGGTAGGGAAGCAATCCACCCACAAATAAACCAGTGACAACATAGGGATTGATTAATTCGAAGGAGACATCGATATTGAGATAATAGGCGATATCGTTTGTATAGGCCGCAAACAGAACAAGGGCAGCAAGCCCAGCAGAACCAATAGCATAGCCTTTCGTCACAGCCTTCGTTGTGTTCCCCACAGCATCCAGCGCATCTGTCCTCTGCCTCACATGCTCAGGCAAAGAAGACATTTCAGCGATACCCCCCGCATTGTCGGTCACAGGACCATAGGCGTCAAGGGCAACAACCATCCCCGCCAATGCCAACATCGACGTCGCCGCCAAAGCAATACCATAAAGCCCCGCCACATTATAGGAGACGAGAATGCCACCACAAATAATGAGAACGGGAAGCGCGCACGCCTCCATAGACAGAGCAAGCCCTTGAATAATGTTCGTCGCATGCCCCGTCAAAGACGAGCGCGCAATGGAACGCACGGGACGATGGGATAGCCCCGTATAATAGTCTGTCACCCACACAATCAAACCCGTCACCACCAAGCCACACACAGCACATAAGAACATCGCCCATCCGTCCACAGCCATACCCCCACTGGTCGTATAAGCCGTCTCAAAACCAACGACATGCCACGTGGCAACGCCAATCAACGCAATGGCGATAAGGGCGGTCGCTATAAAGCCTTTATACAACGCCACCATGATGGACTGCCCCGCCGATAAACGCACAAAAAACGTCCCCAGCACAGATGCCACAATACAAACCGCACTAATAATGAGCGGGTAAAGCATCATGAGGTCACGTGTCGCCTCCACCGTGAATAAAATAGCGCCAAGCAACATCGTAGCAACAATCGTCACCACATAGGTCTCAAACAGGTCAGCGGCCATGCCCGCACAATCACCCACATTGTCGCCCACATTGTCGGCAATGACAGCAGGATTGCGCGGGTCATCTTCGGGAATCCCAGCCTCTATCTTGCCCACCAAATCAGCCCCCACATCAGCGCCCTTCGTGAAAATACCTCCCCCCAAACGAGCAAAAATCGATATCAAGGACGCACCAAATCCTAACGCAATGAGAGGCTCTAAGACATGGCGCAATTGCTGACCATCACCTATGCCAAAGAGCTCTCGCAAATACATGTAATAGCCCACAATCCCCAACAGGGCCAGTCCCACAACCAATAAGCCAGTCACAGCACCAGAACGAAAAGAAATTTGTAATGCCGAATCGAGATCCTTGGTGGCCGCATGGGCCGTACGAACATTGGAGCGCACAGAGACATTCATGCCAATATACCCCGCAGCGCCCGACAAGAGAGCGCCTAAGAAATAGCCAATGGCGGCGTATACCCCTAAAAAGACTCCCAAAACAACGCCAAGAACAATCCCCACAAGAGCGATCGTGCCATACTGACGGTTGAGATAGGCCTTCGCCCCCTCTTGAATAGCGCCAGCAATCTCTCGCATCGATGCGTTGCCCGTATCACTGGAAAGAATAGAACGTCCAGCGAGCACGCCATACAAAATGGCAAGCAACGAACAGCCTATCACGAGAATAAAAAATATCATACCATCATCCATGCGCACATATACCTCTTACCAATGAGCCTCTATCAACGGAGACCTCTTGTCAATAAATAGTCCATATCCCTGCCCATACCCACATATCGAGGCATTATAAGGGACAATGGTGTCAGGAACAATGTTAAAAATGTCGATACCCATGATAAGAACATGGGTAAGGGTGACCATCACTATCCACCACACGAACGCAATGTTCTGTTCTCGCTTCGACATACCCGATATGGGTGATGTCGTGCGCGCCCGCCTCGAGCGCCCACCCCATGATTGTCTCTCGCTGATGGGCTGGCGCTGTGAACGCAAGCTCATAGTCATCGCCACCACATAATGCCAAATGATACAGACTTTCATCCTCTTCGAGCGCCTTTCTCACAGGAGAAGAAAGAGGCACAGAGTCACGACTGATGACCATGCCCAGCTGCGATTCTTCACATATATGTGTGAGGTCTGCCACAAGGCCATCGGATATATCGATGCAACTATGGGCAACACCCACCAACATCTGCCCCAGCGCCATCCGTGGCGATGGCCTATGGAGACGCATGGCAAGCATATGCTTATCCTCTTTAGAAAGACACGACACGACATCCTTGTCATCTATCCTCAACCCTAAGGCGGCATCCCCCAATGTCCCGCTCACATAAACGTC
Source organism: Alphaproteobacteria bacterium GM7ARS4 (assembly GCA_014332745.1). NCBI lineage: Bacteria > Pseudomonadati > Pseudomonadota > Alphaproteobacteria > Alphaproteobacteria bacterium GM7ARS4. The sequence continues at coordinate 69,541 of JACONL010000006.1, forward strand.
ATCGCCTCGTTGTGCGTTGCTCCTCGACAAAACGCCCGCTTGCGCCATACCGAACATGGTCATGGCGACATGAATTTTCGAACTTCCCCCCGCCATATCGCCCCCCAAGAGCGATACGCCATAGAGCTTTTGGTCTGTGGCAAGCCCTTCGGCAAAATCACGAAACCACGACTCAGGCGTCCCTTGTGGCACCATCAACGCCACAAGATAATGCTGTGCCATGACACCCATCGCCGCCATGTCCGATAAATTAACACGCAACGCCTTGCGCGCGATTCCCTCTGCTGACAAGGAAGAAGAAAAATGCACGCCCTCGATGATACTATCCGTCGCCACAGCCATCGTCCCCGATAGCCCAGACACCATCGCCGCATCATCACGCCCCCCATACATGTCACCTGTAATCAGAGGGCGAAAATAACGCTCAATATAGGAAAATTCCTGTCCCTTCATACCGATATACCCTCCCCATGAACAATCTTATGCAACAGAGCGTTGATAAAGGATACATCCTTGCCATGACAAAAACCATCGGCAAGATATAAATAGGCGCGTATGAACTCTCTTTCATTCATAGGCCTCGTAGGCCTCGTCCCCCCTTCATAGGCATAACACCACTCCCACATAGACAACAACAGCACGGCTCGTATCACCACAGGAAGAGTGCGCCAAGGACGGCGAGGATGCATGAACGTTTGCCAAGACGCCAGCATCTGTCCATAGCACGTCATAACACCCTGACACAATGTCGTAAAAAAACGACATGTCTCGTCATGGGCGTCCTCCATGAAATCTTCCTTGAATCGCTCTATCCATATGGCGTCCGCCATGGCGTCATCATTGTCCCCGACCAAGATATGGTATAGCGCTTGGAGAGCATATTGACGCGCCTCTATCGCGTGCTGATGTTGTCGAGACAGCATGGCACATCACCCCCGATATGTGTCTTGCAATGCCATCATCTGTAGACATGCGCGTCCAGCGCGCGCCCCACAGACAAGACGCGCCTGTGCTTGTTCCCTCGAGCGAAGAGTCAAAATGCCCATGCCAACGGCAAGACGCCCACGTAGGATAACATCCATCAGACCACGAAAACAGGACTCACAGACATAGCGGTCATGGTCTGTTTCCCCGCGAATAATACACCCCAAGAGAAGATAGCCAGCATAGGGGCTTTTTCCTCCCTCCCCGCTGGTAGAGACAATATGCAAAGCCGACGGAAGTTCAAACGCGCCCACGACATCGATTCTCTCAACAACCACCGACATATCGTCTCGCAACACAGACATCGCTTGTGCCTCTAACCCATCGACAATGTCTTGGTAAAAACATGCCTTGATGATGGCGACTTTTTTCTCTGGTACGTGTTTTTTCGACATGACGTTATAGGCGTTATGCTCCCCTTGTCTCACCATGGCGGGAGAGAGGCTGGTAATGACGAATACGCAATCCATAGCCCTCTAGGGCATGGAGAATGGGTTTCCTATTGGACAGGAGCGTCATATCTTTGACGCCCAAATCACACAAGATTTGAGCGCCAATACCATATTCGCGCACATCGATCTCCTTTTCGACATGTCTTTGCGTTGACATGTCATGCGCCCACCCTCCCTGTCTTGGCGCGCCTCCTATTAAGACGATGACGCCACATCCTTGTTTTTCGATGACATGCATCGCTTGGGACAGCACATAGTCGTTATCCCCACGCAAACAATCGAGGAGGTCATAGAGCCCCCGATAGCGATGCACACGCACAGGCAATCCCTCCTTTCCGAGACGGTTGTCATCTTTCACCAACGCCATATGCTCGCTCTTCTCCCCATAGCCACCCATATAGACATGCAACGTCCATGAAGAACCAGAGCGGGTGCGAAATGTCTCCCGATGGATGGATGTCACCAATGTCTCAAAACGCAAACGCCATGCAATCAATCGGGCTATGGTCGTGATACGTAAATCATGGCGACGAGCAAAAAGGGCTAAATCCTTTCCCTTTGCCATCGTGCCATCATCGTTCATGATCTCACAAATCACGCCACAAGGAGAAAAACCCGCTATGCGCGCAAGGTCGACGGCGGCTTCCGTGTGTCCCGCCCTGACAAGGACGCCTCCTTCACGCGCCACAAGAGGAAAGACATGCCCCGGACTGACAATGTCATCCTTGCCCTTAAGGGAGTCGATGGCAACAGCGATCGTCCTTGCCCTATCGGCAGCGGAAATCCCTGTCGTGATACCCTCCTTTGCCTCAATAGACACGGTGAAGGCTGTCTGATGACGAGAGCGATTCACAGCGGACATCAAAGGCAATCCCAACGCATCGACGCGCTTCTTCTCAAGCGCCAAACATATGAGCCCTCGCCCATAACGCGCCATGAAATTGATGGCGTCGGCATCAGCCTTCTGCCCCGGCATCAGCAAATCCCCTTCATTCTCCCTATGTTCGTCATCCGTCACAATGACCATATGCCCCCCTTGTAACGCACGGATGATCTCCTCAATGGGCGCTACGGGAAGGGAAGAGACATCTTGTGCCATCACACGCATCCCCGTATCTCCCCAAGAGCATTCACAAGATAACGCGCCATCATATCTGCCTCGATATGCACCTTGTCGCCCGCATGTAATCTTGCCAATGTCGTCTGCTGTAACGTGTGCGGTATCACCATGAGAGCAATACTCTTCTCCTCTTTATGAACCTCCACCACCGTCAATGACACACCATCAACCGCCACAGAGCCTCTCGCCACCATCAACGGCATCAAAGAACCATCTAGCGCAACAACAATACGCAAACACGCCGACTGCTTATCCACAGAGCGAATCATGCCCACACCATCCACATGCCCATAGGTGATATGCCCCCCTATGGGGTCACCCATACGCAAAGAAGGTTCTACATGAATCCTATGTCCTTCCTGCCAAGACTCGACACGACTTTTAGACAAAGTCTCTGGTGACGCCATAACACGAAACCACGATGCCCCTCCCTTCTCCCCACTCTCTACCACCGTCATACAAATGCCATGGCATGCAACCGATGCCCCCGATGCCAAATCGCCTAAGGGAAGACGGCACGTCACGGTGATGTCCATGCATGCGCCCCTCCCATAAGAGCGCGAGGACACCATACCAATATCCCTAATGATACCACTAAACACGATGATAGCACTCCATGCTGTGAGCGCCAAGGGTCACAGAGCGTGATAAAACATACTCCCGTAACATTGCCTCACCGCCCCACCCCGCATATCCCTCCTCCCCCAGCATATGGTCGCCACGAAAGAGAATGATGTCATCCACATAACCACACCGCACAAAAGAAGAGAAGAGCATACCGCCTCCCTCCAACAATAAGTGTGTCACCCCTCTTTCTGCCAAAGTGGACAGAATATCTTGAACCGCCACATGATGGGGAGGCGCAACATCATAGGGAAGAGCCATAAGAACACACCCCTTATCTTTCCACGCATGCCCCTTTTCCTTGATGGCGCGTTCTTCCGCCATAATCCATAGGGGCGTCTCATGGGCATGGCGCACAAGCGCTGAATCCTGTGAGAGCGTCAACCGCCTATCAAGGATGACACGCGCAAGATGACAGCGTTCGCCATGACTGACACCTTCTAAACGACAATCGAGACGCGGCCTATCGACACGCCATGTGTTCGCCCCCACCAACACGGCATCACACGTCAGACGTAACATATGCCCATAACGCAACGCCTCACGATTGCTGATAAGTGTCCTCTCCCCTCGCTTGCGGGCAGTCATGCCATCACGAGACAAAGCCAATTTTGCGGTCACATAGGGACGCCCATGACGATTCCTCATCACATAGCCACGATAGAGGCGTTGTGCCTCCTCTTCCATGACACCACACGTCACATGGATGCCCGCATCCCGTAACAGAGCGATAGACGCCCCCCGCATACGCTCATCACAATCCTCCATCGCCACGACAACACGCCTGACACATGCGCGTATAATCATATCGGTGCAAGGCGGCGTCTCCCCCTCATGACAACATGGCTCGAGGGTCACATAGAGTGTGCCACCTTCCGCCCGTTTCCCCGCATGGCGCAAAAGACGCGCCTCCGCATGGGGACGCCCGCCAAGGGCGGTGACATCAACGGCAATGCACGTCCCGCCCTTATCCACAAGAACCGCCCCCACACATGGATTAGGCCAGCAACGACCCGTGTGACACCATGCCACATGGAGCGCCGCTGCCATCATCTGTCTATCTTTAGGAAGAGTCTCGTTCACGCTTTTTCTCTAAATCCATGACGGTCTTGCGAAAATCACTGATGGCTGTGAAATCTAAGTAGACAGAGGCAAAACGCACATAGGCAACATGGTCCAATGACCGCAACATGTCCATGACATACCCACCTATCACCTTGCTCGGTACGGGATTATCGCCTAAACGTTCCAATTGCCTTTGGATAGTGCTCACCATGTCCTCTAGCTGTTCTTCGTCAATGGGGCGCTTACGGCATGCGATGGCGATGGAACGATAAAGTTTCTCTCTATCAAACTCTTGGCGTGTCCCGTCTCTCTTCTCTATCTGTAGAGGACGTAGCTGGACACGCTCGAAGGTCGTAAAGCTGCCGGACAATAACGGCGTCTCCGTATGACATGCCCTTGCTCGCTGGTACGTGAATCCTTGACACGGGTACCCTCAAAAGAGCAAAAGGGACAACGCATCAGTCATCCTACAAGACATGCGGGTAAATGGGCGGGTAAATGGGGTAGCGGGCACAGAGGTCTTTGACACGTTGGAGAGTCTCTTTTTCGACGGCGGCATGAGCATCAGGAGACGAAGAACGCACCAAACTATCAAGCACATCGCCTATCATCGCACCCACCAGACGGAATGCCTCGCCGTCAAAACCTCGACTGGTGGCAGCCGGCGTGCCTAAACGGATACCCGATGTGACAAAAGGCTTTTCAGGGTCAAAAGGCACGCCATTCTTATTACACGTCATGCCCGCCCGTTCTAGACTCGCCTCCACCACGTTTCCCGTCAGCTTTTTCGGACGTAAATCAACGAGCATGAGGTGCGTGTCCGTTCCTCCTGTGATAATATGCACGCCCCTCTCCTCCATCACCGATGCGAGGGTGCGCGCGTTCTCTACAACGTCCTTCATATAGGCCTTGTATGACTCCCCTAATGCCTCACCAAAGGCAACAGCTTTTGCCGCAATGACGTGCATCAACGGACCTCCCTGTAGTCCCGGAAAGACAGCGGAATTAATCTTTTTAGCAATGTCTTCGTGATTGGTGAGAATAATGCCTCCTCTTGGCCCACGCAATGTCTTGTGAGTCGTGGAAGTGACCACATGGGCATGGGGTAAAGGGTCGGGATGTAAGCCACATGCGACAAGTCCAGCAAAATGTGCCATGTCCACCAGAAGATAAGCGCCAACAGTATCGGCAATGGCACGAAAACGCTCGAAATCAATGGGACGCGAATAGGCTGAGCCGCCAGCAATAAGCAACGCGGGTTTGTGCTCCTTGGCAAGAGCCTCTATCGCATCATAATCGATAAGGTGAGTCTTCTCATCGACGCCATAGGAAACGGCCTTGAACCATTTTCCAGACGCATTAGGCGGTGCGCCATGGGTCAAGTGCCCCCCCGCCGCCAATGACATCCCCATAATGACATCGCCTGGACGAATCAACGCCAAAAACACCGCTTGATTTGCCTGCGAGCCCGAATGGGGTTGCACATTGGCATAGCGACAGCCAAACAGCTGACAGACACGCTCGATAGCCATCGTCTCGAGCTCGTCTACATGCTCACAGCCACCATAATAACGCCTCCCCGAATACCCTTCCGCATATTTGTTCGTGAGTAACGTCCCCTGGGCATCCATCACAGCCTGCGATACAATGTTCTCAGACGCAATCAGTTCTATCTGTTCACTCTGACGCCTATGCTCTTTACTGATGGCCCCGAACACAGGAGCATCAGAGTCCTTTAACCGTTGCTGAAAAAAAGTCTGTGTCATGCGTCTCTCCTATCATAAAATGTTACATGCGTAGCGAGTCGATGGAGTCGATACGTTCACAATGACGCCCGCCCTCAAAGGCTTGGGTGAGAAATTCGTGTAAGCACGCCTTTGCCACATCAACACCAACCAGACGCGCCCCCAGCGTGATGATATTGGCATCGTTATGTTGTCGCGCCAAACGCGCGTCCATCATAGCATGACAACACACAGCACGCACACCTTTATAGCGATTCGCTGTCATGCACATGCCGATACCACTGCCACAGAGGAGAACACCCCGCCATGCCTTGCCAAGAGCAACATGAGACGCCACTTTGTGAGCATAATGCGCATAGTTGCTGGAACGATGAGGCGACTCGACCCCCATATCCACCACATGATACCCTCCACCCGAGAGCATAGGCCATAATGCCGACTTTAACGGATAGCCCGCATGGTCACATCCCACCGCCACAATGGCACCCCCTTGTATCCCTGTATCACCCATCATCGGTTTCACCCTTTCATCTCACCATCTTTGCCGTCAAGACATATATATGGCCTATCTTGAGTCTATATATGGCATAAGACGTGTAAAACACTAGAATAAACCATGTCCCTTGCGTAAAAAAGAGGTAAACCTTGACAGGATGACGATGGCACAAGACCGAGACCTTTTCCCCCAATTCACTATCGGACAAACGGCATCACGCGACAATACCGTCGAGCGACAGCATATAGAGCAATTTGCCCGCGTCAGTGGCGACCATAACCCTCTCCATACCCATGAGGATTTTGCAAAAAAGACACGCTTCAAGGGCATTATCGCCCACGGCATGCTCACAGCGTCCTTTATCTCTGCTGTTATCGGCAATGACTTACCGGGGGCGGGATGTGTCTATGTCAGTCAAAGTCTCTCTTTCAAAGCCCCCGTGCGTATCGGTGACACGGTGAAGAGCCTCGTGACGATCACCCATATCGACGAGAAAAAACGCCTTCTCCGTCTCCATACCCAATGCTCGGTCGAGAACCATGTCGTCCTCGATGGCACTGCCGTCATCTATATCCCGTAGTATAACACACATATATATATGTCATGTCCTCATTGACTCTTGTGAGAGATATTGACACGCTCCCCCCGACTCTCAAAGGGGGGGTTGTCGTCATGGGCAATTTTGATGGCATGCATCGAGGACATCAAGCCCTCTTACACAAAGCCAGTGCTTTAGCGCGCGCCACGTCATGTCCGCTCATCATGCTGACATTTGAACCCCATCCGCGCCAATTATTCAACAAAACAGAACCCTCTTTCCGCCTCATGCCCCTGACAGCGAAGATAGCGTGCCTACAGCAATTCAACGCCACCTGTGGTCTTGCCCTCAAAGCCGTCATTGCCTTGCGTTTTACCCATCGTTTAGCGTCCATGCGCGCACAAGACTTCATCCAATCGATTCTCTGTCATGCATTACGCACAACCCATGTCTTCACAGGAAGAGACTTTCGATTTGGCAAGCAACGTCTTGGCGACCGCCATATGCTCGCTGCGTGCCATGCGTTTTCCTATCATGCCATCGATATCGTCACCATGTCTGATGACGAGACGCGCGTCTCCTCCTCCCTCTTACGCGCATGGATTGCGGCAGGGGATGTCGAACGGGCGACTCCCTTTCTCCACCGCCCATGGACATGGCGTGGCCATGTGATACGGGGAGCACAAAGAGGCCGTAAGATTGGCTTTCCCACAGCGAATATGCGTCCGCCTCGCCATAGTCTTCAACCCCCCTACGGGGTCTATATCGTCAAGACGCGCGTTCCCTCTCTCCAACCAGAAGGATGGTTGCCTGCCATCGCCAATATCGGCATGCGCCCGACGTTCCAAGGGACCATGCCTCTCCTAGAAACGCATATCCTTGATGACACCGTGGCGGCATCACTTCCTCCCCTTTACGGACATATCATGTATACGTCCTTTATCTCTTTCTTACGCCAAGAGCGCGCCTTTCCATCGCCTCATGCGTTGCAACAGCGCTTACAAAAGGATTGTGAACAAGCACGCCTTTTCTGGTATCATCATGCCGAGTCTCTCTGACACACCTACGGTATGATGGCACAAAAACACTCGTTCCACCTTTTTCTGCCGCGCACATCCTTCCCCATGAAGGCTCAATTGCCGAAAACAGAACCGCACAGGCTCAAACGTTGGCAGAAGAGTCCTGTGACACGTTCCCCCTCACCCACAGCACAGCGTTTTACCCTCCATGATGGGCCACCCTATGCCAACGGACATCTCCATATGGGGCATGCGCTCAATAAGATTCTGAAAGACATCGTCAACCGACAAAAACAACAGGATGGATTTTTTACCCATTTTGTCCCGGGGTGGGATTGCCACGGGTTGCCCATCGAGTGGAAAGTAGAAGAAGAGCTGAAAAAACAAGGGATTGATAAAAGCGCGCTCGACATATTGACATTTCGACGACACTGCCGTGCCTATGCCCAAAAGTGGATAGACATCCAAAAAGAAGAATTTCAGCGTCTTGGTGTCCAAGGCGATTGGGCTCACGCCTATCACACTATGTCGCCAAAAAATGAGGCTGCTATTGCCCGTGAATTCGCGTCCTTTGTCCTCAATGGCTATGTCTATCGAGGGACACGCCCTGTCATGTGGTCGGTGGTAGAGCAAACGGCTCTTTCTGATGCGGAAATAGACTATAAGGAACATCGCTCCACCACAGCGACGGTGCGCTTTCCCATTCACCATGCGCCCTTCAACGCCCTGATGGGTACGTCCGCCATCATCTGGACGACAACGCCTTGGACTCTGCCAGCAAACCGCGCCATTGCCTATGGCGATACCATCGATTACAGCGTGATAGAAGTCGATAAGGTTGGCGAGAACAGCCTCGCCTCGCCGGGGGAGCGCCTCCTCCTCGCCCAAAGGCGTATCAGCGCCATCACCCAGCATGCCCATATCACCGATTACCACGTCCTCCTCACCATCAAGGGAGAAGCCTTGCGTGGCGCCATCGCCCATCATCCCTTAGCCTCATGTGGTTATCCCTTTCCCGTGCCTATGCTTGCCGCCAATTTTGTGGATACAGAGACAGGAACGGGGCTTGTCCATATCGCCCCGAGTCATGGCGATGACGACTTTCAGCTCAGTACACAGCACGGGATAGAAGCGCCTGAGACGGTTCTCCGTGATGGCACATATGCTCCTTCCATTCCGCTCTTTGCGGGACAGCATGTCTTCAAGGCGGACAAGCCTATCATGGAGTCGCTCCGTGAACATCACGCGCTCTTGATACAAGGCACGCTCCGCCACAGCTATCCCCACTCTTGGCGGTCGGGGAAGCCTCTTATTTTTCGCGTCACGCCCCAATGGTTCATCAACATGGAACATCACGGGTTGCGAGAAAAAGCCATCCGCGCCATTAAGGAGGACATCACATGGTATCCCCCTACTGGTCAAGCGCGTATCCTCTCTATGGTCTCCCAACGCCCTGATTGGTGTGTCTCACGCCAACGTCTTTGGGGTGTTCCTCTATGCCTCTTTACCCATAAGGACACGGGGGATCTCTTGTGCGACGCCCACGTTACAGAGCGTATCTTAAAGGCGATGGAAAAAGACGGTGCTGATTGCTGGTTTGATGGCGACCCACGCCGATTTATAGCGCCAGACTATGACCCACAAGAATACGACTATGAAAACGACATCCTCGACGTATGGTTCGACTCAGGGGCAACCCATGCCTATGCCCTCACCCCCCATACCCACCAATGGCCGGCGGATTTGTATCTAGAGGGGTCAGACCAACATCGCGGGTGGTTTCAATCATCCCTCTTGGAAGGGTGCGGGACAAGAGGCAAAGCGCCCTATAAAAATGTCCTCACCCACGGCTTTGTCCTCGACCAAAAAGGGTATAAAATGTCAAAATCCGCTGGTGATGCCCTCTCGCCACAAAAGATTATAGACCGTTTTGGCGCTGATGTGTTGAGGCTATGGGTTGCCATGTCCGATTCGAGCACAGACCTACGTATAGGCGAGTCCATCATCCAAAGCCACGTGGACAACTATCGTCGCCTACGCCATTGTTTTCGCTTTATTCTTGGCACTCTAGGACACCACACCATCAATAAACAACCATGGACAACATTACCGGCCATCGAGCGTTTCATCCTCCATCAATTGGCCCATCTAGAGGCTCTCCATAAAGAGCTGTGCTCTCGCTATCGCCTTGCCTCCTTTTATACCCAATTGCACCATTTCTGTACGACCGATATATCGGCCTTCTATTTTGACATACGCAAGGATTGCCTCTATTGCGACCCGTGGGACTCACCGAAGCGCCATGCGGCCTTGCAAACGCTGGACATCCTCTTCCTCTGTTTGCAACGCTGGCTCTCACCCGTCCTCTGTTTCACATGCGATGAAGCATGGGAAGCTTACTGTCAGCAACAGGGAAAACCCTATGATCATGCGCACAACAACATCATGCCCCATGCCGACCCCGCATGGCATGACACGACACTAGAAACAACATGGAAGCATATACGCACCATACGGCGCGTCATCACCCATGCCCTAGAACGAGCCCGTGAATCCAACCTTTTAGGCTCGAGTCTAGAGGCAGACGTGTCGGTTTTTCTCGACAAGGATTTTGCCGATGTAGAGAGCCTCAAAACCCTACAGGCTGTTGATTGGGCGGAAATCGCCATCGTCTCATCCTGTTGCCTCACGCTCACCCACGAGCAGAAGGATGGGTATCGCATGGAGGATGTCGCAGGCGTCTCTGTCGTCGTACGCCGCCATCGTGGCGTCAAATGCCCTCGTTGTTGGCAATATATCACAGTCGATAAGGGCAACACCCTCCCCCACGGCCTATGCCCACGCTGTGTGCTGGCAGAGGAAAAAAATCGACCCTTCTTCACATCACAAGCCCAAAAGCGTGCCATGCCATGATGACCCCTCTGACACACAGACGCTATGGCGCGATTCATGGCGTGATAGCACTAGGCATAGCGGGGGGAGTCGTGGTGGCAGACTATATCAGCAAAGTCCTTATTCTCGAGACATTCCTTCCCCGTCCCTTCATGGCGATAGACGTCTTTCCCCATGTCGACTTTGTCTTCGTCTTAAATCGGGGTGTGAGTTTTGGCATGCTGGCACAATGGGCGATTCCCCCGTGGGCGTTGGGCGCTTTTGCGTGGGGGGCAGCCTTGGGACTCATCCTGTGGGCAGCCATGCAACGGCACAAACCCTTCGTCTATGCCCTCGCCATGATCGCTGGCGGCGCGTTTGGCAACGGCATGGATAGATTCCTCTATGGCGCTGTCGTTGACTTCATCGATGTCACCTTATGGGGAGGGTATCACTGGCCAGCCTTTAACATTGCCGACACCGCTATCACATGCGGCGCGCTCCTGTTCGTCATCCACGACATACGTATGCGTCACACCAAACACTAATGCGCGCCGCCCGAAGGGGCGGCGCGCATAGACTCCAGGGACCAGAGCAATGTCGGATGGAGCGCCGTACGGAGGCCCCGAAGGGATGCTCATGCCTCACTTATCATAGCAACCATTCAACATAATTTTGCAATTATTGGTTGTTCCCACACGGAAGCTAAGGTATGAGTATAGTAACAATCCAACAGAACGTCAAGGATTATTTCAAGGCAGATAGACCCATGTTACGCATTCTAGGGTTAGACATCGGCATTGCCTCTATAGGCTTTGCCCTCATCGAGATGGAGGAAAAGGGAGGAGAGACAGGCGCAATTCTCTGTTGCAATTCCCATATCTTTTCCAAGGCAGAACAACCGAAAACGGGAGAGTCGCTCGCTGCCCCACGGCGGCTGGCGCGTATCACACGCCGCCGCCTCTCTCGGCGCAGCCAACGGATAGAGCAGTTACGCCGCCTCCTACAAGAGCATGGCTGGACTGATTTAGGCATGTATGACGACAAGATCACAGAGCCAGAGAGGTCAAAGATAAACCCGTGGGCATTACGGGTGAAAGGGCTGAGCCAACCTCTCGAGAAAGGCGAGCTTGCCACCGTCTTAGGCCATCTCTGTAAATATCGAGGCTTCCGCTCCACCGCTAAAGCCAGTGAAGAAGAGAAAGCCCTCAAAGAAGAGAGCAAAAAGAAGAGCAAGGAAGGGAAAAGCGAAGATGACGAAGAGCGTCATAAGATGCTGGAAGCAACAGCAGCATTGTTCAAGGAGCTCGAAAAGCACGGCATCACCTATGGGCAATATATTGCGCGCAAAATGGAGGAAGGGGAGAAAAAAGGTGGAGAGAGAATACGCAACACGACAGGCAATTACCACCATACGCCCTTACGCGAAAAAATGATTTTGGTGGAGCTCAAGAAAATATGGACGGCGCAAAAAGAAACATTCAACAACCATGCCCTCACGGATGACCTCTATAGGAAAGTCCATGCGCTCATATGGGAGCAACGCCCCATCAAAGGCGTTAGCAAGATGGTCGGGCCATGTGTGTTTTACCCAAAGGAAAAGCGCGCCGCAAAACATGCGCCCTCCGCCGAGGAATTCGTGGCATGGTCGTCCATGAACAATCATAAGATACGCCAAGATGATGGTGGCGAGAGAGACATCACCCTCGATGAACGTCTTGCCCTCTATGAAAAAGCCATCACCTCGAAGAGTGGCATTGTCACATACGCCCAAGCGCGCAGAATACTCGATATGGAGGAAAATGACCAATTCAACCTCTTGAACTACAGGCAGAAACCCAAGCGCAAAAAGAAGGACGAGAAAAAAGGACAAGAGGAGGTGGAAGGCGTCGAAGACTTTCAAACGACCGTCAAACGTCTTGAGGAAAAGCCCCTTGTGTCTCTGAAGGGAACGGTCACGATGCGCGCCCTCTTCGAGACGCATGCGCCCTCATTATGGCACAAGGTGCACGAAGAAGACCCGCAAGCGTTGGATACCATCGCCAGCATCCTCGCCTTCGAAAAAGATGAAGCGAAAAGAGAAGACAAACTCAAAAAACAGCCATGTCTTGCAGACCAATCCAGCCTTGTGCAAGCTCTCGGTGAAGAGATTGATGATTTCACGGGCACCATCAATCTCTCAGGCAAGGCATGCCGTGAACTCATCCCCCGTCTGAGGGAGGGACTGACATACAAAGAGGCATGCGAGGAAGCAGGCATGACAGAAGCCCACAAGAAGCGCGACAAGACCGATGATGGCAAGCGCATACCGCCCTTTGACCCCACCCGCAATCCCGTGGTGGACAGAGCATTGGCGGAAACACGCAAAGTCATCCATGCCATCGTGCGGTGCTATTGCGACAACAAGATCAGCAATATCGACAGAATCCATATCGAGCTAGCGCGGGACATCCATAGCGCCAAAGAACGCCGTGAGATCGAGATACAAAACAGAAAAAACGAAGCGCGTAACAAACAAGCCAGGGAAAAAGCAGAGGAAATCTTCGGCCCTTTACATGAGAACGACCCACGTATTTACAAATATCGACTATGGGACGAACAGCAACGCCGTTGCCTTTATTCAGGGGACACGATCAGCGGAGAAGACCTCAAGAATGAAGGGAGAACCGAGATAGACCATGCCCTTCCTCTCAGTCAGTCCTTCGATAACAGCCATTCGAATAAGGTGCTGTGCTTTACCAAAGCAAATCAAGACAAGGGTAACAGGACACCCTATGAATGGCTTGGCGGGGAAGACGACAGCGAAGAATGGCAAAAATTTACCCACCTCGTGTCGAGATGTGTGAAAGCAGGCCTGATGTCAATACATAAGAAGAAAAAATTGCTGACAAAGCACGTGGATAGGGATGGCTGGCTAGAGCGTTCCCTCAATAACACCCGCTATATGGCGCGCGTTCTGTCTCAACATCTTCGGGACTATCTCCCCAGACGAGAAGGCAATAAAGACAGGGTGCAGGTGAGGAAGGGTTACCACACATCCTTATTGCGTCAAAGATGGGGGCTCAATTTTGATAAAAAGGACAAACAAACAGACAAGAAACAACGGGATGACAACCGCCATCACGCCATAGATGCCCTTGTTGTCGCCGCCTCCACCCAATCTATGGTGCAAAGAGTAGCAGAATGGAAGCGCCGCGCAAGAAAAGACGACCCGTTACGTTTCGCGCATCCCCCGTGGCCTCGTTTCCGTGAGGATACGAAGGCACAACGTGAAAAAATGTTGGTCCATCATCGCCCAGAACGCAAATATACAGGCGAAATCCATGAGGAAACCATAAAATCCATACGCCACGACAAGGAGAGCGGCACCACCTATACGGTAGAGAGACGCCCTCTCCATAAATTGACGGAGAAAAGCCTCAAGCATATCGTTGGGGTGCGTATGGAAGGTGATAAGGTGAAGGGACATAACGCATGGCTCTACGAACTGCTGAAGGAACGCTTGGAGGCTCATAGAGACCCTACAACGAAAAAGGTTGACCTCAAAAAGGCTTTCGGCGACCCCAAAAATCCCCTCTACCTACAGAAGAAGAATGGCAGTCAAGGGCCCATCATCCGTTCCGTACGCCTACGTACCGATGAAAAGACGTGGATTCCCGTACGGCGAGGTAAAGGAGACAACATCAAAGAAGGGGCCGCTCAACATGGGGCGATGGTGCGAGTCGATGTGTATCATGGCAAGGACGAAGGCTATCGCCTCTGTCCCGTCTATCTGTGGGACGTCACGCAAGGACAGCTCCCCACAAAACTCATTATCAACGGTAAAGAGGAAAAAGATTGGGACAGCATCGACCCCCAAAAACACACATTCCTTTTCTCCCTCCATTCCAGAGATTTCGTCCGCATCACCAAGAAAACAGGGGAGGTCGTGCAGGGCTACTATTGCGGCACAGATAGAGCTACGGGAGTTATCGCCCTTCTTGACCCCAAGGCGAGCACACAGACGACAACAAAGGGCGATGACCAAACTGTTTATAGGGTTGGTGTCAAAACCCTGCTGCGGATACAAAAATTCCATGTGGATTACTTTGGTAACATGGTAGAGGAGAAGGAGAGAGAGGGGAAGAAGCCTCGTGACTTAGCGTGACGTGGCGCGTCGTCAGCCTTAGTCAGCGGGCATATCTGTCCGTCAACCATCGCCAATTGCGTATCGCCCTCAAAAACACGGAAGGGGAGGAGGAGGACATCCACCATGTGCCTATGGAGGACATCCTCGCCGTTGTTTTAGACACGCCCCAAGTCACCATGTCATCCGCTATGTTAGGGGACATGGCGCGAATGGGGGCAGTGGTTGTAACAAGCGACCCCACCCATATGCCGAATGGCATGTTGCTCCCCTTCCACCAGCATTCCCGCCAAGCCGCCATGGCGTGGCAACAACATGCATGGTCAGCAGCCTTTCGCAAACGCTGTTGGCAGACCATTATCCGCGCCAAAATCACGAACCAAAGCCATGTCCTGCAACGTTTGGGCATCAAAGACCATGAACGTTTAAAAAGGATGGTGTCCCATGTGCTGTCAGGGGACAAGGAAAACCATGAAGCACAAGCAGCGCGCCTCTATTGGCGAGTATTGTTTCCCGATGGCTTTCGCCGTCACGGCACGTGCAGTTTGAACGGATTATTGAATTACGCCTATGCTATTATGCGGGCGTTGGTGGCGCGCGCATTGGTAGCCCATGGCTTTCTGCCCGCCTTTGGCTTACATCATCGCAATAAATTGAATGCCTTTAATCTTGCCGATGATATGTTGGAAGTGCTGCGTCCCTTCTGTGACATCCTTGCCTACCACCATAAGGTTGACACATGGCATGGACATGTGCCTGAGACCCTCAGCCGTGAGGATAGGCATGCCGCCCTCTCCATCACCACACAACAATATCTGTTGGCGGGACAGCTCTATTCTTTGGCAGAGACCATCGAGCGTATGGTGGAAAGTTTGCAAAAGGCGAGTCGCCTCAAGACTGCTGATGCCCTCCACATGCCCGCCTTCGCCTTATGAACAAGAGGGATGACGTATGCCACACCCCCCTATATTTCCGTGTATGGTGTATTTATGTCGTCATATGTGCCATGATATGACGTGACGGACGATGAGCATTCGCGGAGATCAATTCATGTGGTTATTGGTCATGTTCGACTTGCCTGTGAAAACAAAGCAAGAGCGTAAGCATGCGACACAATTCCGCCAATTTCTCTTGCGTGATGGTTATATGATGCTACAGTGGTCGAACTATGTGCGGATATGTAACGGATTGGAGCGAAGCCAGAAGCACATCGAGCGTCTCAAAGCCCATGTGCCGCCCAAAGGGTCGGTGCGCCTCCTTCACATCACAGACCGCCAATATGGACGCATGCAGATTCTGTTGGGAACAACGCGAGAAAAAAGACAGGAACGCCATGAGAAAAGGGGACATCAACTCGTTTTATTTTGAGCAATGTCCCCATTTTCCCTGTGCTATCAACCCCTTACCACCCTCTAGTATAGCACAGCCGTGTGGGAATGGAAGCTATGACGCGGGCTACGAGCGCTATAAGCATACTAAGAGTATAGCACAGCCGTGTGGGAATGGAAGCTATGACAAGTGTACCGCTTCTGTGTGTTGCCGTCATAGTATAGCACAGCCGTGTGGGAATGGAAGCTATGACCAAGCCCCCGATAGTAAGCATATAACGATGAGTATAGCACAGCCGTGTGGGAATGGAAGCTATGACTTGCATTCACGTAAAAAATGCATATGATATACACAGAACATGACAACCACCCATGAAGACCCATAGACCGATGACCAAACACGCATACTACCCTCACCCATATACCTTGATCGCCATCATCTGCACCGCCTTCATCGTCCAGGGATGTGGTAAAGATATGCGTCAAGCTGTCGGACTCGATAAGCCAGAAATCGAAAACACCATTAAACGCGTCCCTCCCCTCACGATACCCCCAGAATACACCCTCAAAGCGCCTAGAAGCGGTAATCCACCATCACAAGAACAAATCGAGGCTTATGAAAAATATCAAACGCGCAAAATACAGGACATCAAAAAGAAGCGACAAGACGAACAACGCTCCCAACAATGACATGGCGACACACAAACGTCACACAAAAAAACCCTCTGGTTGCCTTACAAGACTCACATCTTGCACATCCACGCGCGCCCTTATGGGCTTTTATCGTCTTTTCCTCTTCACTTGCCTCATGATAATCCCTTACACGCCCCTCAAAGCCTCTCCCACAATGTCAGGATTTGGCGCACAACAATGGACGCTTCATAACGGCATGGATGTCGTTGTCATCCCCAACAAGAGAAGCCCCGTCATCGCCCATATGGTCTGGTATAAAATAGGCGCTGCCGACGAACCAGATGGAAAATCAGGGATCGCCCATTTCTTCGAACATCTCATGTTCAAAGGAACGAAAAACCTCGAACCAGGGGAATTCTCTAAAATTGTCGCCCGCAACGGAGGACGCGATAACGCCTTCACATCACAGGATTACACCGCCTACTTTCAAACAATCCCAAAAAATATGCTGGATACCGTCATGAAAATGGAAGCCGAACGCATGCATCAACTCATTCTTACCGACGACACAGTCTATCCCGAACGCGACGTTATCCTTGAGGAACGCAAGCAACGAGTCGATAATGACCCCACATCCATCCTCGATGAAGCCGTCGATGCCGCCCTCTACCCTAACCATCCCTACAGCGACCCTATCATAGGATGGGAACATGAAATTCAGCGCCTCACTACAGACGATGCCCTCGCCTTCTACCGACAACATTATCAACCCCATAATGCTATCCTCGTTATCAGTGGCGATACATCCATAGAAGAAGTCAAAACCCTCGCCGAAAAACATTATGGCGCTGTTCCAAGTGTGAAAAAGACACCCTCACCCGCCATACGCCCACGTAGTGTCTCGCCGCCCCAAAGGACAGAGCAACGTATCTCTCTCAAAGACCCACGTGTTATGCAAGAAAAATGGCAACGCCTATGGAAAATGCCCAGCATGAACCTCGATAGCGAACGCTTACCTGAAGAAGTCTACGACCTTCTTGCCGAAGTCCTAGGGGGAGGAAGCACGTCTTTCCTCTACACACGCTTAGTGCGCGAACAAAAGCATGCCGTTGCCGTCTCCGCCTATTTCTCTCACGCCCTCGACTATGATCATTTCTCTATTGTCGCCATTCCCGCCGCCAATGTCTCCCTCGACACACTAGAGGACGCCATCTCCCAAGCCCTCGATGATTTCCTCACAACCCCCCTCGACACACAACAGGTCAAACGCATCAAAAATGCCTATCTTGCACAAACACTCTTTGACCGCGATAGTCTGATGGGACCCGCTATGATCATGGGACACGCCCTCGTCCTTGGACATACCATCGATGACGTGGAAACATATCCACGGAAAGTCTCTAACGTCACAGAAAAAGAGCTCATGCGCGCCGCTCAGAGCCTCTTCTCAGGCGAACATAAAGCCCTCACTGCATGGCTAGAAAAAGAAGACAAACCCCCAAACACGCCATGACACGCCACCGCCCCATAACCTCCTTTTTGCTTCGTTTCCTCCTCACTGCCTTCTTTATGCTCTCTCCGACCCACGACACACACGCCAAAGACAGCGGTATCCACATCCAAGACGTCACAAGTGAGAAAGGCGTCACCGCATGGCTTATCCAAGACGATCACCTCCCCATTGTGTCCATCCAATTCGCCATTGAGGGGGGAAGCGCCTTCGACCCCCAAGGAAA
Organism: Alphaproteobacteria bacterium GM7ARS4; assembly: GCA_014332745.1. Taxonomy (NCBI): domain Bacteria; kingdom Pseudomonadati; phylum Pseudomonadota; class Alphaproteobacteria; species Alphaproteobacteria bacterium GM7ARS4. The sequence goes on from JACONL010000006.1 coordinate 88,278, forward strand.
AAAGGGACTTACATCCCTCACGATGGATATGCTACGGGAAGGCGCCGGAGACCTCCCAAGTAAAGCCTTTCAAGAGGCGCTAGAAGAACACAATATCTCTCTGTCTTTCTGGACATCCAAAGATAGAATCGGGGGAAGCATGAAAATGCTCAAGAAAGACATGGAAAAAGGGCTGGAACTCCTCACGCTGGCAACAACACAGCCACGATTCGATGCAGACGCCATCGAACGACTGAAAAAAGAACGCCTCGCCTCCATTCGCCTACGCCGAGAAGACCCCGCAACCGTCGCCCACGAGCAATGGCAACGTGTCGCTTTTCCAAACCATCCCTATGGGACACCATCCATTGGTGAAGAAGAGGATATTGCGCGACTCACAAGGAACGATATACGCTCTTTTTTCACAGAAGCCTTCAATCAAGAAACCCTCCTTATCTCTGTGGCAGGGGACATCACACAGGAAGAACTCGCACCCATCCTTGATGGACTCTTCGCCCATTGGACTCCCCATGCCGTCAGGCGTCTCGCCGACCTTCCCGAAGCGACATTGCCAGCGCCAACACTCCATGTCGTGGAACGCCCTATCCCGCAAACGGTGGTCGCCTTTGGGAAAAAAGGCATGCCACGTCACCATCCCGATTATTATGCCTATTACCTCCTCAACTACATCCTTGGCGGTGGCAGCTTTAGCGCACGTTTGATGGACGAAATACGGGAAAAACGCGGACTCGCCTATAGCGTTTATACGTCTCTATGGGATAGCCACGCCATTCCCTTGCTCCGTGGCGCCCTTGCCACCTCCAACGAACATGTGCAAACAAGCCTCGATATCCTTAAAGCGGAAACACAGCGTATCGCCAACGAACCCATCACCCAAGAAGAATTGGATGGCGCTAAAACCTATGTCATCCATAGCCTCTACCTTAACCTTGTGCGCACCTCGTCCCTTGCGCGCTTTGCCCTTAACCTGCAAATGACGGGTATCGGTAAGGATTATCCGCAAAAAAGAGAGCAACTCTTTCATGCCGTCACAAGAGAGGATATTCAGCGCGTGGCGCGCTCCATCCTCCATGACGATGCGTGGCTTATCACAGCCGTAGGACAGCCAGTCTTGCGTCAGTGAACTGCCGCCGCTGACATCTCTACCCTAGAAGCAACACATAAAGAGCAACGCCACAGAGCATGCCTATGGCAACGCTCAGCAAGAGTGGAGTCAAGCGATAAGCTGGCGTCACACGATGGGAAGGGGAACGATTCCTCCTCTGCATGCCTTGTGCCAATGCCTCTATGGTCTCAGGATGAAGTTTTATGCCGTCCCGTCCAACAGACTCTATATCCTTCGCCCACGCCATAAGACGTCCCGGGACGTCATCACGCCATAGGGATAAACGATGCGCCATGCGCTCGACCCTTTTCCCAATGCGCCCTCTGTCCTTCTGCCATTTCTCAATGAGAGGACGCACCAATGCCCACATATTCACCGAAGGACACATGGCGCGCGTCACGCCTTCCACCAACAACAAGCCCTTTTGCATCATCATCAGGGGAGGTTGAATCGCCATCTCGAATTCTGTCGCCACAGAAAATAAATGCGCTAACAAATCACTGATGACAATAGAGTCCAATGACTTGCCAACGATCTGCTCACCCACCACACGCAACGCCGCCACGAAGGCATCCTCCGATTGCTCCAGAGGCACCCAACCCGCCATAAAATGTAATCTCGCCACGCGACGATAGTCCTTCTCTAGGAAGGCGCGGAAAATTTCCGCTAAATAATGGCGGTTGCGCATATCTAAACGCCCCGTGATACCAAAATCGAGCAAGACGATACGCTTCTTGCTATCCACTAAGACATTGCCCGGATGAAGGTCGGCATGGAATAGCCCATGAATAAAGAGCTGGTGAAAAAAACCTTCTACATACGTCTTCGCCAATGTCTCCATAGAAAGCCCTGAGGCCTGCACAAATTGATGATTGTCAATACGCACCCCCTCAATACGCTCCATCGTCAACACCCGACGCGATGTCCTCGTCCAATCAATCTCGGGAATATAAAAACGCTTATCATCAGCCATAAAACCCTTAATATCGCACGCCATCGATGCCTCGATACGTAAATCCATCTCTCGCCGCACAATCTCTTCCAATGTTTCCACAGCTTGCGGCAAACATAAGCGCCTTATCACCAGATGACGTTTGTCCAGCCATGCCGCTAGCCAACGAAAAAGAGCAAAATCTTTTGCAAAAATAGCCTCCACATCGGGACGAATCACCTTAACAGCCACATGCTTGCCATCGGTTGTGACCGCCGCATGGACTTGGGCAATGGACGCTGCCGCCATAGGCTTCTCTTCGATATGGGCATAGAGCTCACGCCATGGCCTGCCAAATTCTGTCTCGATGCTCTGGAGCGCCCGCTTGGTGGAAAAAGGAGGAAGATTGTCCTGCAACGCCATGAGCTCTTCCGCCATATCACGCCCGATGATGTCCGCCCGAGTCGCCAATAATTGTCCCAATTTGATAAAACCCGGGCCTAAACGAGTCAAGGCTGTGGCGATACGCTTGCCTCGAACCTTGCCTCCCGACGTAGGAAAACGGCCACGCCTTGACACCATCGACATCTTTGTGGGAAGCAATCTCACGATGTCCACAATAAAGGCGCTGTCGTGCCAAGCAAAAATCCAACACATACGCAACAAACGCCCCCATCGACTTATGAACGTTGCCTTTGTCACGTAGACCTGCCACCATCTAAAGAGACCATCGCCCTATTCCTCCTTCCACCCTTCATAGAGATGAACAACGCCCATCCCCATGGGACAAGCCGTTGCCCTGACAAAACCTACCTCTTCCATAGACGCCCTGACACACGCTGGCGAGTCAAAGCGCTCGATGCTCTCGGCTAAATAACGATAGGCAGCCTCACGCCCCGCCACAAGACGCCCCATCGCTGGCACATGACGAAAGACATACCAACGATAAACATCCTCGAGACACGCAGCGCGCACAGCGCTCAACTCTAAGGCCAACAATTGCCCTCCCTTCTTGAGACAACGATATATCTCACGCAACACGTCCCGATAATCCGCCATATTACGCAAACCAAACCCTATGGTCACACAATGAAAATACTCACGCCTAAAAGGAAGGGCATCAGCAGACGCATTAACCCACGTCACAGACCTGTGACGAGAAGACGCCTTCTTGTATCCCTCATGTAACATAGCAATATTCACATCACATAACGTGACATGACGGCCATCACCAGCACGCGCCACACGCATTCCTATGTCGCCATCACCGCATGCAAGGTCCAGCACATGAAGAGGGGACGGGGGGATAGGGGACGATAGGCGGATACGCCCGCATAATATGGTCTTCCATATCCTGTGCATGCCTAGCGCCATGACGTCATTCATGAGGCCATAACGATGGGCTACGTCAGAAAACACGCTATCAACGAGAGATGGCTTCTCCTCCTTCGTAACGTCGCGAAAGCCAAAGGGAACAAGAGACGGGGACATCATGGCATGAACGGCAAAACAGAGGCGCTGGCATAGAGGTTATAAAAAGAACAAGGCGCATGGGACGGACATGGCATGGGCTCTATGTGCCATCCGCGCACCACACACTTTTGCCTTGCCTTCTCTCTTCCTCCATAGTAAAAAGCTGAAGGACATTTTGCAAAGGGCTTTTATCAGGGCGCGTAGCTCAGCGGGAGAGCACTACGTTGACATCGTAGGGGTCGCTGGTTCAATCCCAGCCGTGCCCACCATCGCCTGTTGTCCTCCTGACGTCACCGACGACAGCCATGGCAGGTCATAACCGAACGTTTCTAACTCTACGGCATAATTCTTTTTCACCTTTGCTATCCCCTCTGGAAAACCCTCGAAACATGCGCGCGCCGTGAGCTGTGGCGGACGTACACCTCCCTTCGCCCGTGTCCCCTTGAATATATCATAGATATTCTCGGCTAGTCCTAACCTGCGTGAAAGCGCTGTGAGGTCCTCCTCGAAATGCTCGAAACGAATCATAACATCAACGGCATCATAGGGGCGCTCGAGTGTCAATGTTGCATAGGGCGCATACAGAGTCTTTTGGCACATAAACCAATTTCTAAAGTCAGAGACTGAGCGCTCTTGAACACTCCTCGACCTACAACGCCAAGCATAGTCACTGACAGCTCTATCATACGGGTTGCGGGTCACAGAGATTTTGAGAAAAGAGAAGAAAGTATCATCCCCCATGTACTTCCGAGCCGGTATCGGTGAATTTATCTTAACCTTGCGTACTGCCCCATTTGTCACCACATCTAAGAAGGAACGCACAGGATACGGGTAGTGACGCTCCCTTAACGTATTGCTTCTAGGAAATGCAAACCTGCTCATGATGTCATCCTTGCCACAAAAATGGGAGAGAGCAATCTCTAAACTTGTCCCCGCCACCTTCTCACTCTTAAAGAAAATGAATCTGTGTTTGAAAGAAATAATCGTCATACCCGTTGCTCTTCCTCAGCAGAGAGCCCCCCAGAGAGCCCCTCAGACAACCATGGTAGGTCATAACCGAACGTTTCTAACTCTATGGCATAGGTCTTTTTTATCTTTTCTATACCCTCTGGAAAACCCTCGAAACACGCACGCGCTGTCAGACTCTTCGGGCGCACAGCGCCCTTCTCTCGTATCCCCTTGAATGTGTCATAGATATTCTCGG
>JACONL010000007.1 GCA_014332745.1 Alphaproteobacteria bacterium GM7ARS4
CACGCCTCGCTCCAATCCCGCCACATATACCGGCACATTTACGTTCATACGCCAATGGTTCGCCAATCTCCCAGAGTCAAAAACACGCGGCTACAATGCAGGGCGATTCTCTTTCAACGTGGCGGGGGGGCGATGTGAACATTGTAAGGGAGATGGCGTTATCAGAATCGAAATGCACTTCATGCCTGATGTCTTCATTCAGTGCGAAGCATGCAAAGGGCGCCGCTACAACCATGAAACCCTCGAAGTGCTCTATCGAGGCAAGACAATCGCAGACATCCTCAATATGACAGTGGAAGAAGCCCTCGATTTCTTTAAAGCAATCCCCCCTATCAAAACACGACTACGCACACTCATGGATGTCGGACTAGGGTATGTCCAATTAGGACAGCAAGCAACGACTCTCTCTGGTGGCGAATCCCAACGTATCAAACTGGCACGAGAACTCGCTAAAACACAAACAGGCAACACCCTCTATATTCTCGATGAACCCACCACAGGATTGCACTTTGAAGATATACGCAAGCTCCTCGACGTCCTCCACCGCCTCACAGACCAAGGCAATACCGTCATCGTCATCGAGCATAACATCGATGTCATCAAAACGGCAGATTGGATTATCGATATGGGGCCCGAGGGAGGGGAAGGAGGTGGCCATATCATCGCCACCGGCACGCCTGAAGAGCTATGCCGTCATAAGAAGAGCGACACAGCCCAATTCCTCAAACGCGCCTTATAACCATGAGGGTGATGTCATCTTCTTGCTCGCCTTGATAGCCTTTAATGCTCTGAAAGAGGCTCTGTTGTAGCGCCATAACATCATGGCGGGCATGCTCCCGCACACATGCCAAAAGATTTTTACGCCCATAGAAAGCGCCTTTCTTATTTTTTGCTTCATAGACGCCATCAGTTACAAGCACAAGAACATCATCTTGTGTCATAGGCGGCAACGCATGGTAGCGATACTGCCAATCAGGACGCACACCCACCAAAAGGTCTTCCCCTTCAAGCCATAGCGCCTCGTCATAACGCCCTCGATAGAGAAGAGCGGGAGGATGTCCAGCATTGCAATAGGTCACATGCGACTCCTCTAAGAACACCGCCATCATCGATAAGAACGTAAAGTCCTTCACATCCTCGCATAAATGTCGGTTGACACTTCCCATCACGTCCTCTTCCTTGCCATGATGCACCGAACGGAGCAACCCTTGCGTGCGGGAAGCAAGGAGAGCAGCACCCGCCCCATGCCCACAAATATCGGCAATGACCGCCATATGACCGACAATATCGTAGTAGTCACCACCTAAAAAATCACAAGAGTCAGAACGCGCCGCCACATGGTAATCGCCAACCCGACATGGCATGGCTGGCAGAAGAGAATGGTGGACGTTACGGGCAAGGGATAAGGAAGACACTAAACGCTCATGCTGACGTAACGCTTCGACCATCTTCACAAGAGAACGTCCCAATAAACTCAATCCATCGCGCAACGGACGAGAAGACTCCTGACTCCCTCGCCCTACCCCATACGAGTCCATGACATGCCTATCCACATGCAAATCGCCCCGCCCCGCCCTCTGCACCATATCAATCAATGGACGGATACGCCTATCCAAACGCCCAACCCACCAACCAGCCAATCCTACAACGATCATAGCGATCGCCATCGCGCCCAATAAATCAATGATAATCAAGGAACGCAAGACACGCGCCTCTTGGCGTAACTGCTCCATAGAGAGTTGAAAGCGCATGGCGATGGTGTCGGCAAAATTGCCCAATGTCCAAACGTCGATCAACGTCAGAAGCACCAAAGGCGGCACCGACACCGAGAGCAAGAGCAACATCAATTGCGTGCGAAAAGGAAGAAAACGTACTCTTTTTATCCAGCCCATTCTCCCATGATGACTCCTTGATGACCATAGCCCCTTTGCGCTCTGCGCTCTGAGGCTTTTCCTTATCACATGTGTGTCGCCTAACCCCGTATCAGTGCCAAGCAATATGACACAAAAAGGCATTGAGGCATTAAAGCGACTCGTCCAAAGGCCAGCGTGGGCGAGGAACAGGCTTATCAAAACGACGACACGCCTCAAGACCATAATGGTTGATATAGTCACATCCCACCCATGCCACCATAGCCGCATTGTCAGTGCAGAGGGATGGCGGTGGAATCATGCATCGAAAGCCATTGCGCGTTGACAGCGTGTCTATGGCTTGGCGGAGCGCGCCATTGGCGGCGACACCGCCAGCAACGACCAAGAGAGACGTCCCGCCTTCTTCCCCGCCTTCTTCCCCGCCTTCTTCCCCGCCTTCTTCTATGTCACGACAATGCTGTCCCATCAGCCTCATGGCGTTATGGGTGCGCTCACATAAGATATCGATGATAGCATGTTGAAAACTGGCGGCGATGTCGGCTTTTTGCGCGTCTGTCAAGGGGGAGGCAAGGGATATGATATGGCGCGAGACCGCTGTTTTAATGCCAGAAAAGGAAAAGTGGCAATGGGGCGTTCCTCGCATGGGACGTGGAAGCGTGAGGGCATGGGGATTGCCTCCCTGTGCTATCTTCTCGACATGGGGCGCGTAGGGCCATGGTAATTCTAACATACGTCCGATCTTATCAAACGCCTCACCCACAGCATCATCTTGGGTTGTGCCATAAAGGTGATAGGCATCAACGCCAGAGACGCGTAGCAGCTGACAATGTCCGCCAGACACAAGAAGCAACAAATAGGGAAAAGGGCAAGGCGCTATCAGACGCGGCGAGAGCGCATGCGCGATGAGGTGATTGATGGCAAAAAAGGGCTTGCCCGCCGACACAGCAAGTGCTTTACCATAGGACATACCAACGATGAGACCACCGATGAGGCCCGGTCCACATGTGGCGGCAACGGCATCTATACTGGCGACAGAAAGGCCTGTCTTGGCAAACAGCATGCCTACAAGGCGAGGCAATATGCGCACATGCGCCCGCGCTGCTACCTCTGGAACAACGCCACCCCACGACATATGGTCTTGCTGGGTATGGACAATGTCCTCTATGACAGTGCCGTCACTGCGAACGAGGGCGACAGCGGTTTCATCACAGCTGCTCTCAATGCCTAAGACGAGCTTGTGTTCCATAAGTCCTCTGTTTCTCCCCATGCCATGACGCCACAGCCAGCCCAACCATTATTGCGTATCGCCAGCCGTCGCTCACTCCTTGCGCGCGCACAAACACGCCTCTTTTTAGAGAGGCTCTACAGCCAACAGCCCCACATGCAGGGACGTTGTACTGTGACGACCATGCGTTCGACCCTCTCCCCATCAATGCCAAAAGCGCGTTTCACAAAAACCCTCAATGACGCCGTCATCGCCCACAGCATTGATTGCGCTGTTCATTCCCTCAAAGATATGCCCGCACGGCTTGAGCCACCATTGGTGATTGCCTGTTTTCTCCCACGAGAAGATGCCAGCGATGCCTTGCTCATGGCCCCACCCATGCATGCAAGGCTCAAAGGCACAATACCACGTCTACGCGACATACGCCCCTTCTTTCCCCCATCAACGCCCATACGTTTAGGAACGTCCTCCCTCAGGCGTAAAGCGCAATTACAGCATGTGCTTCCCCATAGCACCATTCTTCCTATCACTGGCAATATCGATAGCCGTCTTCGTCACCTCACAGGACAAGGTGAGCCCATCGACGGGATTATCCTTGCCACCGCCGGACTCAAACGCCTACGCATGGACCATCACATCACCCTACCCATTGCAAAAGACGACATGCTCCCCGCTGCAGGGCAAGGAATCCTTGCCGTTGTCTGTCGCCATGATGATAAAGACACGCGCTGTTTGTTAGCGCCCCTCAATGACGAAGAATCGTCCCTGTGCGCTCAGACCGAATTCGCTGTCCTACGTGGCGTCGGCGCATCATGCCACGCCCCCATAGGCGTCCATGCGACCATCACTCGACAGCATAAGGAACGCGCCATGCTCTGTGTGCGCGCCTTTCTTGGCGATGAAACAGGCGCTCTATCTTGGCAATTGGATGGCACATGTCCCGCCACCCTCTCAGATGGACAAAGGCTAGGACACCATATTGGCACACAATTACGCCAAACAGCAGGAAAAACCTTTGCCCAACGTTACCTACAAGACATCACGTAAATCCTATCACGCTACGTCCATATCCTCGCCATGCCCTATCATGTCTTACTCACCCGCCCCATAGAGGATAGTCAACATCTCGCCCATATCCTCGCCCAAGAAAACATTCATAGTCTCCATGCCCCTATGATGGATATTGTCTTCGACCCGACACTCCCCTTTTCTTCTATCCCCGCAACGGCCCAGGCTTGCCTCTTTACGAGCGCTTATGGAGTCGAGGCGCTCATAAGACGCACAAAAAAACGTCTTCCTTCCCTCACCATAGGACCTCATAGCGCCCATAGAGCCAAACGCCACGGATTCACCCCCGTCACCTCTGGTGACGGGAGGCGCACCAGCCTCCTACAACAGGCATTACGTCACATGACACCAGACGCGGGAAGCCTCTATCACCCATGCGCCACCGTCCATGCCGACAAAACAACCCGCATGCTCACCGACTATGGCTTCACCATTCATAGTATACCACTCTATCAGGCTGTCCCACGAACAACCCTCCCACATGCGGTGAAAGACGCCCTATGCCACAACGCCATCGATGCCGTCCTCTTCTTCTCAGCGCGCACCGCCGCCCTCTTTAAAGTCACCCTCGCTAAAGAAGACATCCCCGCCCAATGGATGACGTCCCTCCATGCCTTTGCCTTGAACGACAGCACCGCCACCATCCTACGCCCGCTCGCCTTCAAAGCCATTCATTGCGCCAAACGACCAACACAGCACCATATGCTAGAAAGCCTCCGCGCCCATCTCAAACAAGAGACACGCCATCAATGCCTTACACCCCGTCATCAAAACGCAAAAGAGCGGGAGAAATAAGGACACCAAAGGCCTCGCACCAAATGACGACATGGCGATAGCCTTGCTCGAGTAAAGACACAGAGGAAGGAATCTGGTAACTCTGCATGCCTTTAAAACGACGCAAACGCCCTAAATCAACGAAAGGATTGTCCTCCACATCGCTCGCCCCCTCTATCTGTTCTGCCTTCGAGAGATACACATGGTATTTTGGGCCCGGGCCCACTTCGAAATCCTCTGCCATAACGACTTTATCTTCGTAGACAACGACATCGCCTTTTCCCCAATGGACAAGATCCCATTTATTGACATGGATAAACGTCCCTTGTGCCACTTCCCTATCAGAAGGCATGGATGATGGGGGTGATGATGGCGTCTGCGCTGTTGTGGACGGAGGCTCGTCCGCCATCTGTGCCTGAGAGGGTTCACGGGAGGATTTATGGGAAGGCATCCCCTCGCCATAGGGCGAAGAGAGAGGCTCTTCTATCTCCATCGCCTGAGGAAATAAGAAGGGAAAGAAAAAAATACCTAAGGCAAAACCAAAACCCGTTCCCGCCATAAAAAGTGCCATCGCCCCACCTATCACGATGCTTCCTTGTATCTTCATCTCTCGCTCCTTACACCAAGCCACAATGGAATGTCCCCTCCTCACTATAGCCCCCCTCACTATAGGACGTGACGCGCAAAAAAACAAGCGTCCCCGACAGGATTCGAACCTGCGACCTACGGCTTAGGAGGCTGTCGCTCTATCCATCTGAGCTACGGGGACAATTCTTCCCTTGCTTTGCCCTTATCATATGGTTATATACGACTATACAACCTATTGCTTGAGGATTTGCTTCCCCTTCCATCATGTTGACGATGAAACATCCTGTCTGGTATCACCCTCACCGCCTCCTCTCTTCCTTCGTTGCCATGACCATGGCGATGGCGCTCGTCAGCGCATGCGCAGGCCATGTGCGTGTCACAGGCCAATTGCCTAGCCCACAAAAAATGACAAAGATAAAGCCCGGCGTCTCTTCCCGTGACGATGTGCGCACGTTATTAGGGACGCCTTCCCATACGCCTCTCTTCACCGAAAATCGATGGTTTTATATCTATAAAAAAACAAGTTCTCTGGCGTTTTTTGGAGAGAATGTCGTAGACCAGCGCACCCTCGAATTTTCCTTCGATGATGATGGTGTCCTACAAAATATCTATCTATATTCTAAAGAACAGACCTACGATGTGGCAGCGCAACTACGTAAGACACCCGCCAGCGGCCGTGAGCTCAGTTTCTGGGAACAGCTCCTCTCTAGTCGGGCATCGCTCCCCAATACACAGCCCGGCGGGCCATAACAATTTTTATGGCGGTATGTGGCGACACAATATAATATGTGGACACACGCACACTCCCTCCCCCGTCTGTTGTTCCCCCGCCTGTTATGTCCATGTCCGTTGTTCCCATAAAGCGGGCTCTCCTCTCCGTCTATAATAAAGATGGTATCGTTGCGTTTGCCCGTTTCCTCCAAGAGAAAAAAGTGTCGCTCGTCTCTACAGGAGGCACGCATGCGCTCCTCAAAAAAGAAGGGGTGAATGTCAGCACCATAGAAGAGATAACAGGCTTCCCCGAAATTCTCGATGGACGGGTGAAAACCCTGCATCCCCATATCCACGCTGGCCTCTTGGCAAAAAAAGGATATGCCCCCCATCAAGAGACACTCCGCAAACGCCATATCCTCCCCTTCGACCTCGTTGTCGTCAATCTCTATCCCTTCCTCGACCTTGTTGCCCGTGACGGAACGCATGACAAGGCGCATGAAGATGCTCATGAGGCATGGCTAGACGCCATCGATATTGGCGGCCCCACCCTTATACGCGCCGCCGCAAAGAATTATCACGCCATCGCCGTCGCCACCCACCCACGTCATTACGCCTTGCTCCAAAAAAGCATGGAACGCCATGACAACGGAACAGACATCGCCCTACGCCACACCTTAAGCGCCCAAGCGTTTGCCCTCACCGCCCATTATGACGCCACCATTGCCGATTGGTTTGCCTCAGCCAGCACTCACCAAAAAGAGACAGACAGCATGCCACCCTATATCACCATCACCGCGACTAAAAAACACGCCCTGCGCTATGGCGAAAATCCTCAACAACAGGCGGCATTCTATCAACGATACAAGCCCCATGGCGTAGCATCCCTCGCCCAAGGGACACTCCATCAAGGAAAAGAACTCTCGTGGAATAACCTCAATGATACAGCGGCTGCCCTACGCCTCATACGCGAATTCACAGAGCCTTGCTGTGTCATCATCAAACATGCAAATCCATGTGGCGTCGCCTTGGCACAAGACACAATAACGCATGCATGGCACAACGCCTACCGATGTGACCCCCAAAGCGCCTTCGGTGGTATCGTCGCCATCAATCGTCCCCTCGATGACGACATCGCCCATGCCTTGCGAGATGTTTTTTTAGACGTCATTGTCGCCCCCTCTCTCACCGATACCGCCAAAAAAGCGATGGCGCACAAAAAGACTCTACGTATCATCACATGCGCACAGCTCTTCACACCCTACCATAGCCGTCAACATAGAACAGACGCCAGACAACAATGGGATGTGCGCTGTATCGAAGGCGACCTCCTCGTTCAGCATTATGATGAGAGCGCCATACCCCCCATCGAGTCTATGCTCTGCCCAACAAAAAAACAGCCCTCACAGCAAGAATGGGACGATATGCTCTTTGCCATGAAAGTCTGCAAACATGTGGCGTCCAATGCCATCGTCTATGCAAGCATGCGCGCCACCATCGGTATCGGCGCCGGACAAATGAGCCGCCTCGACTCGGTCCACATCGCCAGCACAAAAAGCGCGCCTTTGCGCCGCCACGCACAACAACAAGGAGACCCCATTGTCGCCGCCTCTGACGCCTTCTTTCCCTTCCCTGATAGTGTCAACATGATGGCGCGAGACCACGTCTGTGCTGTCATGCAACCCGGCGGGTCACGCAAAGATCAAGAGTCCATAGACGCCGCCAATACGCACCATATGGCCATGGTCATGAGCGGGCAACGCTTTTTTCGCCATTGACAGGAAGCACATCCAAGCGTTTTATCATGGTGAGGATATTATGCCCACCATCACGATAATAATGCATACGATGAACAAACGCCTTCACAAGAGATAAGCCAAAACCGCCTTTCTCATTGGCTGGCTTGCATGGGTTATGGCGTAAGGGATTAAAGGGAGGGGCGTTATCCTCAAAACATATCCGTAGAAAACAATCACGCATGGACATCGTCAACGTTATCACAGCAAGACATGGCCTCTTATGCCCATGATAGCCATGATGGACAATGTTGGATGCGATCTCATCACAAATGACAAGGACATGGGACATATCACGCAAAGACATGCCATAACAGAGGCAAAAATGGTGGCAATGGTCGATGAGCTGTTTTAAGCCCTTTGTATCACCTGAGGCTTGGGAAAAAAGTGTCGCACGCATAGGGGGGCGCATGCGCCCCTAGAGGGCAACATGGAAAGATAATTGAGGCTCCCGTAACGTAAAACGCTTCTGAGCGAGCTCCTCTGGCGAAATGTCCACGCGATACGCAATGCGATAGCGGGAATTATCGCGCACCTCTTGGGTACCCTCTTCGCTGGACAAAGCACGGATTTTAAACGCCGCCTCATAATCAATGGAAAAACCGCCATCTTCTCTCTTCTGGAGAGAGGTTGCTTCATCCTCAATAACTTGCGCAAAATTAATCCCTTGCCCACTGAGTTTAGACACTAAGACGCCGTTTTTTCCATTTTGCATAGCACCCGTCGCAGCATTTCCCAATGTTTGATTGAGTAACTCCGATATAAAGAACGTATCCTCCTTGTTGCCTACATAGGCTTCTAACTGGTCGATGGCATCGGTCGTCAGTTTCGTCAAGCCGTGAGGAAAGGCTTTTTGCACATCTTGTGGCGAGCATAAATCTTTTTTCTCTCCCTTATCGTCAAGGAGAATCGTTTGACGAACAAGGTCTGCGGCAAATTGTTTCGAGACACGCCCATCATGGTCCCATGCTTTACGAGAAGGAGGGGGCGTGACAAACTTTTGAATGAATGCCTTTTGCTCTGGTGTCATAGATGTTTTTGTGGTGACGAACACCAATGTGTCCTCCTGCCATTGGGGCTTGCTTCCTTGAGGAATGGCATGCGCCTTATGTGGGTCATACATGTCTAAGAGGGTATCGAGCGCTTCTACATCGCGCTCGATGCTCTGGCGATGGACTGAGGATTGAGGCTTCCTTGCGGCCAGCGCCTGCCTCATGTCATGCATGGTATTGAGAAGACGCATGTAAGGGCCTTGAGATGCCAACAATTCTTGGTAGACGGCTTGTGTCTGCTGTCTCACTTGCCTGATACGCGGTATGCTGGCGTCATCTCGGCGAGAAACCTCCTTTTCTACGTCCTTGGCTTTTTGGAGGGCGAGCACTGCCTTATCCTGACTCATCGCTGCTTCAATGCCCTTCTGCATGAAGGTCAATGTTTCGAGGCTCTTCCTTTTATCTTGCCCGTTTTCTCCTAAAGCAACATTGTTCGGTACAGTCAACCCTTTCCTCACATGGTCCAATCCCTTATCGAGAGATTCTTGAACAAAACGCGCCTGCATACCAGCAAGACGTGGGTCATCCTTACCCATCAGAGCATAGATTTGCTGTTCGATATGCGCGCGCATACGCACCATCATCGCCTCGCAACGTTGCAATGTCTGTTCGGCGCCCGGATGTAAAGATGACATCATCCCTGAGCGCCTTATCTGTGCCATCGCATGCTGAAAAGCATCTGGAAACGCACTTTGCGCTAGGTGCATTTCCATCTGAGCAAAGTAAAAATTGTCGTGTTTTTGCGCGGTCACGCTATCCTCTAAACACGCCATGAGGGCATGGGGCGCGCCTGTGTCGCTATGATAAAAGGCTTCTATGTGTTTTGATGCATCGGGCGCTAACGCCTTCATCTCTTGCGCCTTGAGCGCTTGGAGCTGAGCATCAAAGTGGCCCATGTCTCGTGTGACGGCACTGATGTCGCCACTCTCCATAGCGCAAAAAATGTCCGCTGAACATCGATGGAGGGAATCACGCATGCCATTGATAAGCTCACATGCCTCTCCACCTAACGCATGGGCTTGGGCCATCATGCGAGACGCCAAAATAATAGCCCTGTCATCAGAGACACGCACCTTGCCATGATGACCCTCCATATTAAGACAACGCGCCAGCGACGCCCTGACATAAGCCCATTGTGATGACGTCAATTTCTGTGGCTCTACAGGAGGTGTCATCGTCGCGCACGCAGCAACCAGTAACCTATAATGAGGGGATTGCTCGGGGGTGGAAGGGATGATTTTTCCTACCTGTTCCCGATGATAAACGATATTCTGAAAGCGATGGCTCTGGGCGTAGGACAAGGCTTGACGCGCCTGATGCAACGTCAAATGTTTATAGGTTGGATGGGACACATTTGCTTCTTGGAGCGCCTCGCCAGCAAGACGCTCGCCGTAATGCGCTCTCAAAAAACGGGAAAAGTGATGATGTGTCTTGAGAGAGTCGTTGCTAGACGACATGCCTAAACGCTGCCGTAACGCCACCTTAAAACGCCCTATGAGCCCATAACGCTTCACATGGAAGCGTCCTTGACGGTCTTCCTTGATAAGGAAGGGGCGATGCTGGCCTCCCAAACGATGAAAGGCGTGTGGCGACATCGTGTTCATTGAGCTCTTCCCTCCTGTTATGAGACGTCCTCGTGGCTTAACACCACCACGTCACGTCATAGTGACATTTTCTGTCATAGTGTATGCAATTTCTTACGTCCCTCTAGTCGACAATTTCATTGTCATAGACACCCCAAAACCCCATGCGCCTCCTATCCCGATGCAACCAGCCGTCATACCCACCGACTTCGATGCGACACCAGTCTTGCTGACACGCATGGAGAAGCGCAAAAAGACCACCCTCCACGCGCGCAATGACTCGCGCATGGAAAAAAGGTTCTCGGTAAAGGTTTTGCACAGGCAAAAGGAGAATAATACTACGCTGACGTGTCAACATGCGACGATGAAGCCAACCTTCCTTGCCATCCCAATCCCGCACCTGACGCCAGTCCTTATAGGACGCAAGAACCTCCACAGGAACAAACGACCTGACATACGTCCATTTGATAGGATAGTCCTTCGAGGGACCAGCGCGAAGATTGACTTGCTGATGACGCAAAGAGGCAAAATAGGGAAAACGCTTTTTCTGAGACTCTGTCGCCTGCTCAGCGCCTGTCGCCGCTCCATCATCAGCATGAACGGCTTTCTGCTGAGGGATGTTTGCACCACCACATCCATACATTGTAAATACAAGAATAAAGGCCATAGATATGCCATATAGATAAGATAAGTCCCATCGACCCCTCACCTTCATCATAGCACCGCGCCCAACCCCATCACCATGACAACACATCATCACCTCTTAGAAGCACTCAACCCCCCACAACGCCAAGCCGTTGACCATGATACAGGCCCTCTCCTCGTCCTCTCTGGTGCTGGAACGGGAAAAACGAAAGTCCTCGTCCACCGTATCGCCTATCTTATAGCAAGAAACAAGGCACAACCACACCGTATACTCTCTGTGACATTTACGAATAAAGCCGCAAAGGAAATGAAAGAGCGGATAACATCTCTCATAGGCGCAGAAAAAACACGCGCCCTATGGGCTGGAACATTTCATGCGCTCTCTTTGCGTATACTCCAGAGGCACAAGGATGTCCTCGACATGAAAGGGGATTTTGCCATCATCGACAAACAGGAAAGTAAAAAAATCATGCAAGACATCCTCAAAAGCCATCCCACTGAAGGACAACAGCTGACGGCAAAAACCATCCTCGCACATATCGACATGTGGAAAAATCAAGGGCTACGCCCCCAAGACGTGGACGTTCCTTCTCAAACGGCAACCTACACAAAACGCCTCTGTCGCTTTTATCACCGATATCAAGACGCCTTACGAACATACCATGCGATGGATTTCGGCGACCTGATCCTACAAACGCTCCAACTATGGAAACATCATGGTGAGATTCTGGACCACTGGCAGTCACGCTTCTCTCATATCCTTGTGGACGAATACCAAGATACCAATACCGCCCAATACTTATGGCTACGTCTACTGGCACAAAAGCACCATAACATCTGTTGTGTGGGCGATGATGACCAATCCATCTATGGCTGGCGAGGGGCAGACATCAACAATATCTTGCGTTTCGAACAAGATTTCCCCCAAGCCAAGACCATTCGTCTCGAGCAAAATTATCGCTCAACACCCCATATTTTGTCGGCAGCCTCCTGTATTATAAAAAGCAATACCCGACGTCTGGGAAAAACCTTGTGGACCAATATGGCGCGGGGTGAGAAAATCCATCTCTGCCATTGCCATACCCACGAGGAAGAAGCCATGATGGTGAGCCAACGCATGAACGCATTACGACAAGAAGGCGTTCCCCTCAAGACCATGGCCGTCCTTGTCCGTGTCACAGCACAAATCAGCGCCTTCGAAGATGCTTTCTCTCAAGAACACATCGATTACCGTATCATCGGTGGAACGCGTTTCTTCGACCGCAAAGAGATCCGCGGCGCTATCGCCTATTGGCGTCTAGCACATCACAGCCATGATGATAGAGCGTTCTTGCATGTGATCAACATGCCAAAGCGTGGCGTAGGCGATAAAACACAACATATCATACAATCCTATGCCATAGACCATGGGCTCTCATGCATGCAAGCGACCCAAGCCCTCCTCACACAGAACGAGATAAAAGGAAAAACAGGCCACGCCCTCTCTCTGTTCTTACAATCCCATAAAAATTGGCGACAATGGCTTGCCTCCATGCCGCACCAAGAAGCAGGACGACAGATCTTAGAAGATGCTGGTTACCTTGCTCTGTGGCACAACGAGGGTGATATAACCGCTCAGAGTCGAGGGGATAATATCGAAGCGCTCATCAATACATTAAAAAATTACGCCAATATCGCCCAATTTATCGACCATGTCAGCCTTCTCACAGAGAGTGAAGAAGAAGACCATGCCGACAAAGTCTCTCTCATGACGCTCCATGCCTCTAAAGGCTTGGAATTTGACGTCGTCTTCTTGCCCGGGTGGGAGGACGGTATCATGCCCCACAAAAATGCTCTAGAAGAAGACTCCGTCAAGGGTATCGAGGAAGAAAGAAGACTCGCCCATGTCGGTATCACACGGGCAAAAAAACGCCTCTATATATCACACTGCACCCATCGACAAATATACCAACAATGGGTCACATCCCGCCCCTCACCCTTTCTTTCCCTTATCCCTTCAGACGCTATCACGTGTCATAATGAAACAGAAAGAAGAAGACACCATCCCCACACGCAAAACACAAGACGATACCACCAGAAAGACGCCGCTATGAAACGAGGCGACTATGTGCGCCACCCGTCCTACGGATATGGCGTTGTCCAAGATATTGACGGCGATATTCTCGATATCATCTTCGACTCTGGCCAGAAGAAAATTCTCAGCAGCTATGTCAAGAAAGATATTCTGGCAAAGGGCTGATGACCGACTGACAAAAGGCACAGAAAAGGAAAAGGGAAGACAGCATGAAAAACCCTTATAGCAAACGCCTTGCGGGATTGCGCCAGCTCATGAGCGCGCATGGCGTTGATGGCTTTATCATCCCCCATAGGGATGCCTTCTTCAATGAATATCTGCCAGAATCATCACAGCGTCTTGCCTTCATGACGAATTTTACAGGGTCTGCGGGCATGGCAATCATCATGTCCGACCATGCGAGCCTCTTTGTCGATGGACGCTATGCTCTCCAAGCACAACAGCAAGTGGATACAGAGACCTTTTCTATTCAATCCTATAGCCTCGACACACTCCAACAATGGCTCAAACAGACGCTCCAACCGCATGGCGTCATAGGCTATGACCCATGGCTCCATAGCCCCCACGAATTGCGCCAATTAACAAAGATGATAGAGCGATGCCAAGCACGGATGCATGCCATGTCTCCTAATCCCATCGATAGACTATGGACGGATAAACCACCCCTCCCACAAACAAAGATTATACCTTTCCCCGATGACGTGAGCGGCGATAGCACAGCCCATAAGATAAAAAAAATCCAAGCTGTCCTCAGAACCCATGACTGCCATGCGACCATCCTGACATCACCGCCCTCTGTATGTTGGCTCTTCAACATACGCGCCTCCGACATTCCTCACATGCCCGTTTGTCTCGCCCGCGCCATCCTCTACGCAAAAGGACAGCCCACCCTCTTTCTCAATGAAACACGCTACCACAACCCGCCAGCCTCCATAACACTTGCCCCCGAACATGCCTTCACATCCCACATCACGACATGGAGTCACCATGATGACCCTATCCTCCTCGACCCCCGCACATGTCCCGCATGGATACACCACACCCTCCAAGAGCAAGGATGTGCCATCATACAAGCGGATGACCCATGTCTTGTCCTCAAGGCATGCAAAACATCAGCGGAAATTCACGGGAGCACCCAAGCCCATATTCGAGACGCCGTTGCCCTGACGCAATTTTTTGCATGGCTTGAGCAACAACCTCCTAACAGCGTCAGCGAACATCACGCCGCCCACATGGTCTGCACATATCGGCAACGCCACCCCTCCTTCCAACAACCCAGCTTTCCGACAATCTCTGCCAGCGGGAAAAATGCCGCCATCGTGCACTATATCCCCGACAGCCAGAAGAGCGCCATCATTAAAGATAATACCCCCTACCTCATCGACTCTGGCGCGCATTATACCGATGGCACGACAGATGTGACGCGCACGCTCTTCATCAACCATCGCCCTGACAGAACAGCTCCCCAAGAGATAAAACATCTCTATACCCTTGTTCTCAAGGGACATATCGCCGTCGCCTCCATTCGCTTTCCACCCAAAACAACGGGGACTCAATTGGATAGTCTCGCTCGCCAATATCTATGGCAACACGGACTCAACTACGACCATAGCACAGGGCATGGCGTGGGGAGTGTGCTCAGTGTCCACGAATCTCCCCCTTCTCTCTCCCGACATCATCCATCACATCCCCTCATGACAGGCATGATCTTCTCTAACGAGCCCGGCTACTACAAGGCGCACCATTATGGCATGCGTATCGAGAATCTTATGCTCGTCCTCCCGCCAATATCCACAACACAGAACGCCCATCCCATGCACACCCTCAAAAACCTCACCCTCCTGCCCTATGACATCGCCCTCATAGATGACACCATGCTCACGACCCAAGAAAAATCTTACCTCACAGCCTATTACGCCACCATAAAAACCCATGTCATGCCCCACCTCGACCAAGACGGCAAAACATGGCTAGAGAGGCAATGTGCCTTGCCCTTTTGCTAAACCATCTGCCGTCTCATGAAGCTCGGTGTCACGTGCCCCTGTACCCACAATATGCCCCTTTAAGAGCTGCATCCATTCTTGCTCACGCAAAATTTTAATGCCTAAAGCATGCGCTTTCTTTGCTTTACTGCCAGCATTCTCTCCCATCACGACATAATCGGTCGCATGGGACACAGAGGATGCCACAATACCGCCCATCTCTTGCACCCGATATTTTGCTTCCTCCCGAGTCATCCCCTGCAACGCCCCCGTCAACACGACACGCTTTCCATAGAGGGGAAGAGACATGTCAGCCCCCTTGATTTCATAGTCTTTGATACGTAAAACATGGCGGAGCTGCTCAATCATAGCGCCATATGTCCGCACAAAATCAACAATGGAACGCGCCATAGACTCACCGACCCCGTCAATAGCGCACACGTCATGCCATGACTCGTGGCTTGTATCCTGTGCTTGTTCCATAGAACGCACCCAATGAGGCGCATTCTTATAGTGCTTCGCCAAGAGCTCAGCCGTGACACGCCCTATCTGCGGAATGCCTAACGCATAGATGAAACGAGGCAAAGAGACATCTTTGCTCTTGGCAATAGCATGGAGAAGATTATCCACCGAACGTTGTCCCCATCCCTCTAGCGCTTGGAGGCGAGCGCGATGGGCGTCTAAGGTGAATAAATCAACAGGCATATGCACAATATGCTCTGCCATCAATGTTTTAATATGCTGCTCACCAAGACCCGTGATATCGAAGGCTTCCCTCGAGACAATATGCTTCATCCATGCCATTCTCTGCGCATCGCACGATAAGCCACCCGTACAATAATACGCCACTTCCCCGTCATGGCGCACCACCTCGCTCCCACAGACAGGACAGGCTGTGGGAAAAGAAAATGTCTGCCTTCCTCGTCCATCTTTGGCTTTTCGTATCACCTGAGGAATCACATCGCCAGCGCGCTGAACAATGACGTCATCGCCTATACAGAGGTCAAGACGTTTTATCTCGTTGGCGTTATGAAGGGTTGCCCGCTTGACAAGAACACCGCTTATGCGCACAGGCTCTAATTCGGCAACAGGAGTCAATGTGCCATGCCGTCCTACCTGAATCGATATGCCCTCAATACGCGTTCTTCCACTCTGGGCGGGAAACTTCCAAGCAACCGCCCAACGCGGCGCTCGCCCCACAACACCTAGCCTCCTTTGATAATCGGCATGGTCTACCTTGTAAACAACACCATCAATATCCCATCCTAGTGTTTCCCTCTCCTCAAGAAGGGCTTCATAAGAGGTCGCGATATCGTCCCACGACTCGCATTGACGCGCTAAATGATCTGTGGGAAAACCCCAATCCCGCAACAGCCCAAGGCATGCACTTTGCGTCGGCATGGGATAGCCAACACAGCCATAGGCCATGAAAGACAAGGAACGTTCGGACGTGATGGAAGCATCTAACTGCCGTAGACTGCCTGCCGCCGCATTGCGCGCATTGGCAAAAGGCGTATCGCCCTTTTGTTCGCATAGACGATTTAAGGCGACAAAGTCCTTATGATTCATATAGACCTCTCCCCGCACTTCAATGACAGAGTCTCCCTTCATGGGAATAGTCGAAACAATGCCTTGCACATGACGCACATTATCCGTGACGTCTTCCCCCACCTCGCCATTCCCACGCGTTGCCGCCCATTGGAGAACCCCATCCTGATAGTGAAGATTAAGAGACAAGCCGTCTAACTTTGGCTCACAATGCATGACAAGGGGCATGTCATCAGTCAATTGTAGGTAACGTCTGAGACGCGCCATAAAGGCGCGCATGTCGTCAGCGGAAAAAGCATTCTCCAAAGAGAGCATGGGATGGTGGTGAGGGCGCTTGGTAAACCCTCGCACTGGCTCCACAAACCCGATAGCCTCGCCTCCCTTGCTCTTCCCCTTTTTCCTCAACGTGGGATTCGATGCTTCCAGTTGCTCTAGACGTAGGCGCTGCGCATCATATTCTTCATCTGAAACTAAAGGGGCGTCTTTGCCATAATAGGCATCATCATAACGTCTTAAAGTCGCGACCAACGTCTCCCATTCCTGTTGAGCGTCTCCCTGCCTCTTTTTGTCTTCTGTCGTCTCTGTCATTCTGTCTCGGGGGGCTGTCATAAGGCTATCGTGGGGAGCTATTGTGGGAAGCGCTATACCTGTCCTTCTAAGAGGCGTGTGGCGGCAGCGCGCGCCTCTGCCGTTATGGACGCCCCTGAGAGCATGCGCGCTAGTTCTTCTCGTCTATCATCGGCATTGAGTGACTCTAAACGCGTCACGACGCGTCCATCTTCCGTGTCCTTGCGGATAAGATAATGGTCGTGTCCAAAGGCTGTGACTTGGGGAGAGTGGGTTACAACAAGAATTTGCCGCTGGTGTGCCAACGAAGACAGACGTTGACCCACAGCATCGGCAACAGCACCACCGACGCCACTATCTACCTCGTCAAAAATGAGCGTTGGCGGACAGGACGCTTGAGACGTGACGACACGTAGGGCAAGCAACATCCTCGAACGTTCACCCCCCGACGCGACTTTATGCACCCCAGCCATATCAAAGCCCGGATTGAAGGACACGGCAAATGTTACATTCTCGCCACCATGCTCTCTCCATTCATCACGCGGGAGTTCCTCAATTCTCGTCTCAAAACGGGCTTTCTCTAGTTTGAGGGACGATAGCTCACCAACCACAGAAGCATCCAAAATATGCGCCGCCTCCTTGCGTTTCTCACGCACCAATAAACTCTGGCGTTCATAGATGTCCCACGCATGACGGGCATCCTTCTCGTATTGTGTCAGCGTGTCCTCCTCACGACGCACCCGCTCCACACGTTGTGCCAAATCTTGATGAAATTGGCACAGCATATCGCCATCGATATGGTGTTTTCTCGCAATGCCCTTAAGGGCGAAAAGACGCTCCTCTATGGACTCTAAGGACTCGCCCTCAGTGTCGATGAGATGGTCCAACGTCGGCAAGGCGGACTCCAATTCCGTCAGTTCCAAACAGATGCTGTCCACACTCTGAACAAGAGCATCGGCATGGCCCGGCATGTCATCTTTCACCGCATGCATGTGACGCTGTATTTTTTCACATTGATGATAGACGCTTCCTCCCTTATGCCCGTCCCCTCGTAAAACCTTCCGTGCCCCCTCGATATGCTCTTGTAATGCATGACGCCTTCGAAAGAGGCGTCTTTTCTCTGTGAGTTGCGTCACCTCGCCTTCTTTAGGCGCTAACCTATCCAATTCATCCAAGCATGCCATGTGATAGGCTTGTTGTTCTCGTTCTCGTTCAATGATGTCCTGAGCGCGCCTCAACGCATCGCGTTTTTCCGCATAAGCCTTATAGTATTCAGCCAACAAGACTCGCTCGTCGGCGATCTGAGCAACGGAGTCGAGGATAAGGCGATGATTGTGAGGATTTAATAAGCCTTGACTGGCAAATTGCCCTTCCACCTCCACGCAATGGGCGGCGCAACGGCGCATCAAGGTGATACTCACTGGCATATCGTTGATATAGCCACGGCTACGTCCATCGCTCTGGATGACACGACGCATGATGAGGCTGTCGCCTTCGATGGCAATATCATGGGGAGAGAGGACCTGCTCTATTTTTTCTTTGCTCTGCGCATCCACAGCAAAAACGGCAGAAACAGAGGCTGTTTTCCCAGCGCGCCCCAACAAGCCCGACTCAGCGCGCCAGCCTAACGCCAATCCTAACGCGTCCAACAAAATAGATTTGCCCGCCCCCGTCTCCCCCGTCAGGACGCTCAACCCCGAAGAGAACTCTATATCTATCGACTCAAGAGATAGGATATTCCTGATGGATAATTGACACAACATGAGACTCGTCGCCTCTCGACAGTATCGTCCATCACAAAAATCGACTAGCGCACATCTTGCTGTTTCTCGGCAAGGCGCTCGCGAAAGCCCGTGTCATCCTCGTCCAACAGCTGCTGCCATAGGGTCAAGAGCGTCGCCTTGCCATCATCTTCTAAATCTAAATCCCCCGGACGAATGTTGCGCACAGAAATAGCACCCGGACGCACCCTGTCGGCTCTCCCCTCCCCAACCAGTCCTTTGGATGCCAATAAATAATAACTATCGCTATACCATTCACTCTTAGGATAGTTATGCCCTAAAACAGCTGCTGCCTTTTTTGCCTGCTCTACCAAGCCAAGACGCAAGTAGCTTTCAACAAGGCGGTGTAATGCTTCAACCACATGGATCGTCTCGTCATAATCACGAATAACCTTATTAAAACGATTCAATGCGGCAATGTCTTTCCCACGCTTAAGATAAAAACGCCCTATCTCCATCTCTTTACCAGCAAGGTTGTCTATGAGAACGTCTATTTTCTCTGCCACGGCATCTTGTGCATAAATCGACTCGGGATAGCGGTCGACCAATTGTCTAAATGTGTCCAATGCCAACTCCGTATCCCTTTGGTCACGGGCGACATCCTTTATCTGCTCATAATAGCTCATCCCCTTGAGATAATAGGCATAAGGAACATAGCGGTGACCCGGATGAAGGCCAATGAAGCGGTCTGCCGTCAAAATGGCATCCTGATATTCATTAATGTGATAATAAGCAAAAGCCGCCATCATCTGCGCCTTTGTCGCCCACCATGAATAAGGATATTGTCGTTCCACCTCCTCGAACAGCTTTGCCGCATCGCCATAGCGTTCCTCATAGAGGATCGCCAACGCCTCATTATATATCGAGGCAACCGAACGCTCACTATATTCATTCAGATCTAAGACATCCCTTGCGCCAGAACACCCATGTGCCAAAAGCACACAGATCACCATCACCACCCGATATAACGCTCTGCCTTGTGCCATCGCTCTCAAACCCCACTACACGCTTGTCTCTCTTATGCCCCACACTTGTGTTATATAGCCAAGAAAATGACAACACACAAGAAAAGAATCCATCCATGACAGGCACAACGTCGCCCCCATCACGATATAGCCCGTTACGATATAGCCCGTTAAGATATAGAACGTGTCATCATGTGACTCTGGGGGGAGACATCACCAACGTTCCCCTCATCAAAGACGGAAGACCAACACCAAGCATCTGGCGTCGCCATCAATGCCTGCACGAATCGGTGGTGTAACCCATGCCCTGCTCGATAACATGCCATGCGGGCAATGATACGCGCCCCTGCTAAAAAGGTATCGCCTAAAGCATCCAGTATTTTATGGCGAACAAATTCGTCCGCAAAGCGCAACGCGCCGCCATTGACAACAGCCTGATGGTTGAGAATAACGACATTATCTCTATCGCCTCCAAGCCCTAAATTCTGAGCCCGTAGGCGTTCGATATCCTCCATAAAGCCAAATGTGCGAGCGGGTGCTATCTCCCTATAGAAATGCTCCATGCCTTGTTCATGATAGTCATACTGCTGCTTGCCAATGAGAGGGTGGGGAAAATCGATCGTATAATCGAAAGACGCGCGCTGTGACGGGGTCGCCACGATATATCCGCCATCATCAACGTTGGTCACATGCACCTCCTTCAAAAGACGTATATAGCGACGCGCTCTGTCTTGCTTCTTAATCCCAGCGCGCTTGATCATGTCGGCAAAGGCAAGGGCGCTACCATCCATGGCGGGCATCTCTCCCCCCTCTACCTCGACCACCATATTATCAATGCCACAACCAGCCAATGCTCCCATCATATGCTCAACCGTCCATAAGGAAATCCCCTTACATTCCTCGCCCAAGCTCGTATTCATCCGTGTTGCCACCACATTGCGCCATAAGGCGGGAGTCCTCTTGCCATCGGCCATAAAGACAATCCCCGTCCCCGCCGCTGCCGCATGCATCGTCAAGGTAATCCTCTTGCCCGTGTGTAGGCCTTTACCCTTCGTGCTTGTCGTCTGCTCTATCGTCTGTTGGCACACGCCAACGCCCCTTGTCCCGTCCTGTATTACATCCCTTCCCGTTATCATACGCGCCCCTCGTTTTGCCTTTATCATGCGTCCCTCTTGTCTCTCTCGATGCCCCTCGTTCCTCTGCCCCTCTGTGTTAAGATGACAAAAAAAGAGCTGAGGGGGAAATCAACAATTGTGACAAAATGTCATCATGTGTCTGAGACATGTGTCTGAGACGTGGACTGTGCGGATACCACCCATGATTTTTCAGCGGGAATGATGTTTTTGTAGGAAGGGGGGAAAGTCGTCACATGTGCTGTCTTGTTGGGCGCTGTCTTGTTGGCTGGCTTGTTCTGGCGATGGATGAGTATGGGGTGTAGGGTCGGTGTGCTCGGGCTGTGTTTTACGTCCCGTATAAAATGGGATAGGGTGAGGCTCTTGAGGACGCACCGCCACGGGAACAAGGGGTTGGGGCTGGGGCATGGCGGGCGTTTCCTCTGGCATTGTGGGGTGGGCAGAGTCTCCTCCCATATCGTCAGCATCATGGGACGTGGCGCGCTGAGGCGCTTTTTTCTCTTTCCTGTCCGTGAGGTCGAGAATCGAGGGCGATGACATGCGCTCTAAAGGGAGGGGAAGGGTTGGCGCATGGCCATGGTCGTGAGGGTGGGTATCCCTCGAGAGATCTTTGACGAATCTCTGGCGATAGGCTTGTTCTTGCTCTGTCTTCTCATGCGTTAAAAGAGGAGAGTCGTTCTCTGTCTTCTTCTCTTGAGACAGCTTTTGTCTCGATGGTATCCTCTTGTGGTGTCTGTTGATAGGCTCAGGCATTGTGTCTTGTGATAGAATGCTCTTGTCATCCTCGAAGCTTGCTCCTTTCCCATAAACGAACCACCGCCAAAAAGCTTGCCACCACCCGTTCCCTTGACCTCTATCGGGAGAGTCATGAGTCGACTCGTGACGTGAGCGCGCTGGCGATACGAGCGTTTCTTGCGTGTGAGGGGCGTGTTGTCCGACATCATGAGGATGGGCATTGGGGTGTTTCTTCTTATCCATCCCCGCTATCAAGACAGAGACGCGCATATCCTCTTGTAAGTGCTGGTCAATGGACAGGCCAAAGACGATATTGGCGTCATCTCGCACCATGCCACGCACATACTGAATGGCGTCATTGACTTCATTGAGGTCGGCATTGACACTACATGTGATATTGATGAGCACATCCCGCGCATCACTGATATTATCATCCTCCAAGAGAGGATTTGTCACCGCTGATTTCGCCGCCGTGATGGCGCGGTCTTTGCCTCTTGCCTCGCCACTCCCGATACGCGCCCTCCCCATAGAACGCATCACCGATTGAATATCGGCAAAGTCGAGGTTGATATGCCCCGGACGCACCATCAAATCGGTGATGCTCCGCACGCCATAGACAAGAATGCCATCAGCCAGAGCAAACGCCTCACCGATATGCACGTTACCATGGACCGTAAACAAATTATGATTGGACACGGTAATCAAGGTATCTACCAAAGGCTCTAATATCTCAAGGGACTCCCGAGCGCGCTGTTGTATCAACACCCCCTCAAATTGGAAAGGTGTCGTCACAATGCCTACTGTGAGGATATTTTGCTCTTTAGCGCATTGGGCAATGATAGGGGCGGCGCCACTTCCCGTCCCACCACCAAGACCAGCGGCAACAAAAACCATATTTGTGCCTTGTATTCTCTCGGAAATAATCTCCTTCACTTCTTCCGCCGCCTTCCTACCAATGGCTGGGTCGCCACCAGCGCCTAACCCTTGTGTGATGGAGGGGCCAAGTTGCAAGCGGTTTGTCACCTTTGACGACATAAGGGCTTGAGCATCCGTGTTGGCAACGATGAGCTCGACTCCTTCCATGCCTAAATCTGCCATACGGGCGACAGCGTTGCCACCAGCCCCACCGACACCAAACACACATAAACGTGGCTTGAAGAGTTGTTCTGTCTGAGGTACCTGTAAGTCAAGTGTCATCTTTTCCTCCTAATTTTTAGTGTTGTCCATGGGGGTGCATCGCTGTATTGGCTTGTCTTTGCTGTGCCATCATGCGGTAAAAGCGCTGTCGCCACTCGGATGGCGGCGTCTTGAGAGAAAGCACCATTTTGTCTTTCGTTCTGATATCGACATAGGCAACATCGTCACCTAAGAGAAGCGCTGAGTCGCGCCGTGCCTTCACCATACGCGACCATGCTGTGATAGGCTCTGCCACAGGTAAGAACACAATGATGTCGCCCTCTATGTGGATTTCCCACCTTGCGCCGCCTATGTCCGCTATCGCCCTAATCTCCAGCACGCCCTCGCTCACATCACTGAGCGCCTGATATAACGCTAAGCCAGATGCCAAGCGCTCCCTCGTGCTGATAACGACATGTGACGGCACGATGTCTCGCGCGACTTCCTCGATGGTCACGCCTTGTGTATCAACAAGAAAAAAACGATGTTCCTTTTTCCACACAAGAAACGCCTCCCTTTCATAGAGGGTGATATGGATATGGCCTCCCCAATAACGGCGCACACGCACGTCACGAACCCACTCTAACGTCCGCACACGGGCGCGCACATCATCCACCGAAAAAGAGGCAAGGGACATCCCATCGGCAAGACCAGACGCACGAAGGACATCCTCGTAAGAGAGACTCCTCGTCCCGTCAATGGTGACATGGCGCACCACAAACCCTAAATGATGACTCACACGAATCAAGGCACGCTCACCATAGGGAATCACCGCATGGCGTAAGGCGTCCACCGACCATAAAACAGACACCAACAGGAACAAAGCAACGCAAGCCTTCGTCTTGTGATAGCGCGTCCCCCAATAGACACGCCAACCCACGACCAATGCCCGTCCCATTCGTTGTGCCATTCTCTTTAGCATGCTTGTCCCTCCTCTCGTTCAACAGCGCCGCCGTCAGCGGCTGTGGCGTCAAGAGTCGCATGGGCAATGCTCCACGTCAGCAAGGACTCGAAATCGATACCCTCATAGGCGGCAATCTCAGGGAAAAGTGAATGCCTCGTCATACCGGGCTGTGTATTGACCTCTAACATGTAGAGGTGGTTGCTGGACTCCTGTAGACGCCAGTCGACCCGCGCAATCCCTCGACATCCCAAACAACGATAGGCTTGCTCGCTAAGATGCATGGCGCGCCCGTACATATCCTTGCCAATAGGCGCTGGCATGACATGCTGTGACCCCCCCTCATCATATTTTGCGCGGTAATCATAAAACCCCCGACGATGGACAATCTCTATGACACCCAACGCCTTGCCTCCCATCACGCCAACACTGAGTTCGCGCCCTAAGATAAATTCTTGAACAAGGATAAGGTCATCAAGAGCGCCAAAGGAACGCATATCCTCCACATCCTTGTCCTCACGCACCACGAAGACACCAACGCTAGAGCCTTCATTGATAGGCTTGATGACATAGGGGCGAGGGAAAGGTTCATCACCCACAAGACATTGGTGACGATAGCAACGTTTCATGGGAGGACAAACAAGCCCCTCTTGCATGAAGAAACGCTGCGCAACATATTTATCCATCGCCAAAGAAGACGCGCACACACCCGAATGGGTATAGGGGACGCCCATGCACTCTAATATGCCCTGCACACAGCCATCTTCCCCCCAACGCCCATGGAGCGCATTGAAAATGCACTCTGTGCCATCTTGTGCCAGCGCGACGATTTTGCCTATAGCACCCCTGTCCGCCACATCCAATGCCACAACGTCATGGCCCAGACGACATAAGCCATCATAGACACAGCGTCCAGTCTCGAGAGAAATGGCGCGTTCCCTCGACCAACCGCCCATCAAAACAGCGACTTTCTTCCTTGTATGGGGAGAGAGACTCATCATCATGTTTGTCCCCCGCGCGCCATACCGACGCGCTGAATTTCCCATTGTAGACGCACGCCACAATGGCGATACACCGCATGCCATACAGCGTCCCCCAACATTTCCATATCGTATGCTGACGCATGCCCCGTATTAATCATAAAGTTACAATGCACAGGCGACATCATGGCATCCCCTCGCCGCATAGAGCGACAGCCTGCCGCATCAATCAAACGCCACGCCTTATCATTGTCGGGATTCTTGAATGTGCTTCCACCGCTACGTTCCTTAATAGGCTGATGACGATGACGCATGGCACGAAAAGCGTCCATCTGCTCTTTTATCGCCTCCTTATGTCCTTGAGGGCATGAGAGGCGCGCCGCCACAATGACTCCATCACCCACACAATGATTCTGACGGTAGGAAAAAGCGCCTTGTCGAGGACGCAAGGTCTGCACGTCGCCGTGCCTTGTCACCCATGTCATCTCTTCAGTGATAGAGCCTATCTCGTCGCCAAACGCCCCCGCATTCATAAACAAAGCGCCACCCACAGTGCCCGGAATGCCCGCTAAAAAGGCAAGACCCGTCCTCCCCTCCCGATAGGCGCGTTGCGCTAAGTGCACCAACGACACACCAGCGCCAACAACAACACTTTCATCCTCAAAGCGCACAGAATGAAAGCCACGCCCCAAACGCACAACGACACCGCGCACGCCACCATCGCGGACAAGCATGTTAGACCCGCCCCCCATGCACAACACAGGCAAGGCGTCCAGACCAAGAGCATCATTATGACGCAAAAACGCTTGAAGCGCCGTCATATCACGCGGTTCGAAAAACCAATCGGCATGGCCACCAACACCCAGCCACGTCTTTTGCGATAGAGGCACAAGAGAACGCATATCACGACATAAGGACGGGAAAGACGATATTGTCATGATAAAAACCCCTCCTTGTCCTTAAGGCGATGTGTCCACGCACTGATAGACCCCGCCCCTAAACAGAGGACAATATCCCCGCTCTGCGCCTGTTCCTCGATAAAGGGCGCAAGGGAATGCTCACCCTCTAGCCCATAGACATGACGATGCCCGTATGTGCGTAGACCTTCAATGAGCTTATCACGATGAATACCCTCTATGGCGTCCTCGCCAGCGCCATACACTGGCACAATCCCCACAATCTCGGCTTGACTGAGCGCATAGCAAAATTCAGGAAAGAGAGACTGCAAGCGACTATAACGATGAGGTTGAAAGACAACGATACGACGCCCACCCCCCCGCCATGCCCCCTGCCACGTATGTGATGTATGGGATGGCGGAGACGTCACGCCAGCGGCTGCTTGTAGGACAGCACGTATCTCTGATGGATGATGGGCGTAATCATCAATAATCATCGCCCCCTTTTTGCTCGTGCCAATATGGCTAAAACGACGGCGCACCTTAGGCGCATGTTTTAACCCATCGATGATGGTCTCGTTCTCCACCCCCAATGTCGCCGCCAGCGCCACCGCTACCAAAGCATTCTTGACATTATGCTCTCCCACCAAAGGAAGACGTATATCCTTTATCCTGTCGCGCATGGGGAACGACTGCTGAGAAAAATCGACAGAAAAAAGCATGGACATACCGCATGGGCGCACATCATAGGCGCGCACATCGGCATGGGGCGACAACCCGCATGTGACGACATGACGACACTCCATCTTGGCGACAAGACGTTGCACCCTTGGATGGTCAATACATAAGACCGAAAAGCCATAAAAGGGGATATTGCTGGCAAAGAGATGAAAGGCGTCCTCTAAGGCGTCCAACGTCTTGTAATGGTCCATATGCTCTTCATCCATATTCGTCACAACCGACACCGTGGCGGGAAGGCGCGTGAATGTGCCATCAGACTCGTCTCCCTCGACGACAATCCATGCGCTCTTTCCAATACGCGCTGTGCTTTTCCACTGCTCTATGACGCCACCATTGACAACCGTTGGGTCATACCCTCCTCGCGCAAGAACATTGGCGACAAGAGATGTTGTCGTTGTCTTGCCGTGAGAGCCCCCTATGACGACAGAATGCTTGAAACGCATGATTTCTGCCAGCATCTCAGCGCGCCTTATCACGGGAATACGCCTTTGACGCGCCTCTCTAATCTCGATATTGTCCTCACCGACCGCTGACGACATGACGACCACCCATACCGAGTCATCGACTCTGTCTGCCTTGTGTCCTATGCTGACACTGATGCCAAGCGCCCGTAAATGCTTCACTTGGGCATTTTCTGTCATGTCGCTCCCTTGCACTCCATAGCCCAGCGTAGAGAGCACTTCGGCAATACCGCTCATGCCGATACCACCGATACCGACAAAATGTATCATCCCCTTATCCTTCATCAAGACGTCCATCATGATGGCGTGCCTCCTTCATGCCCGACACACGCCAACAGCATATCCACAATATGCTCGCCCGCATGCGGCGTCGCATGAGGCGCTAGGCAAGAAGACATCGCCTTTAAGCGCTGAGGATTGCCTAAGACATGGCGGAGCGTCTCGCCTATCTTGTGGCTTATGGCGACATCACTTTGCTCGTAGAGCCATGCGCCCCCCCATGCCTGCACCCTCATGGCATTGGCATGCTGATGGTTGTCTTGAGCAAAAGGATAAGGAATAAACAATGCGGGTGTCTTCGTTATCAAGAGTTCGCCAATGATAGAAGCACCCGCCCGAGAGATCGCCATATCCGCTAACGCCAAGAGCTTCCCCATATCATTAAAGAAAGGAGAAAGAGACGCATCGACCCCTAACCTGTGATAGCGTTGACGTAATGACGTCAGCTGGTCTGAGAGGCATTGTTGCATGACAACGACGCGGTGGCGTTCTTCTCTCGTCAAATGAGAGAGAGCTTGAGGGATAAGAGAAGAAAAAACAGACGCCCCTTGCGAGCCACCAACCACTAAGATGGTGAGTTTCTCCCCATCATGTCTATGCGTGTCTCCTCGTTCCTGTGCCTCGATAATGTCTTGTCGAACGACATGGTGTGTATGACGTGTTTTGCCAACATAACGGCGCGCCATGCCATCTGTCTCGGCAAAACCCAGCGCCATGCCATCGATATACGGCAGACACCACCGATTCACCCGCCCCATACGCGCATTTTGCTCATGGGCAAAGAGGCGACATCCCAATAACCACCCCATCGCCATACAGGGAAGAGACACATAGCCACCAAAGGCGATCACCCTCCTGACTCGCCATCGCCATAGTAAGATGAAACTCTGTAGACATGAGACACCGAGCCGTATGATAAAAAGAGGCATGTCGAACAGCTGGCGATAACGCACATCCCTGACCATCGTCACAGGAAAATAAGGCACGCCATGGAGATAGCGAGACCCTCGTTTATCTGTCATGAAAAAGACATTGCACCCTCGCTCTGCTAACAAGCATGCCACACGATAGGCGGGATACACATGCCCCCCTGTGCCGCCAGCAACAACGACAACATTCAGCATGCTGTGACGCCGAGAAACCCTTAGCATGACACCCGCCTCCGCATCAGCGCTAATAAGAGCCCTATGGTCACACAGCTGCCTAACAGAGATGACCCGCCATAAGATAAAAAGGGAAGAGTCATACCCTTTGTCGGAATCAATGCCATCACCGACGCCATATGGATGATACTCTGTATGGTGAGCATGGACATCAAGCCGAAAATGGCAAGAAGAACCCATAATTCCTCATGCCTCGAAAGAGCGCCAATAGCCACCATACAATGTCTGACAAACCATGCGAGAGCGCACAGCACCATAAAACATCCCATAAAGCCCCACTCCTCGCCTATCACCGCAAAGACGAAATCGCCATGGGCATCAGGCAATTGTATCTTGACAACCCCTTGCGCCATACCAACGCCTAAAAGACCACCATGGGCAAAGGCGCGCAAGGAACGTCCCACTTGGTAGCTCTCTTCGGTCGCGCTGTTCATAAATTCAGAGAGGCGCACCGACACATGAGGAAACGTCCCATAGGCGACCACAAAAAAACCAAGAAACATGAGGGCAAGCCCCAACAAAAAACGCATACGCCCACCCGCCACAAAACATTGCAAGCCCCATACCATCATGATAAGCACAGCCTGACCAATATCAGGCTGTGCCATGATAAGCGTGAGAATAAGCACAAAGAGCACAAGGTGAAGAACAAGACTATAGCCATCGGGGTCGAGAAAATGTCTCTGAAACAACCAAGCCGACAATATAATCAAAAATGGCTTCACCAGCTCTGTCGGCTGGAAACGCCACTCTCGTAGCGTTATCCAACGTTGTGCCCCATGGATGGAGTCGCCATAGTTTAAGACCGCCACAAGCAATAGGCTCAAAAGCCCTAAGGCGACCATAGAAAAAAGAAGAATGTGCCGCCGTCCCATCATCGACAACGCCATAAGGCACGCACAAGAAAAGACAAACACCGTCCATTGACGATAGGCAAAATAGAAACGTTCCACATCCACCCTCAGGGCAAGGCTCTCACTGGAGGAGGCAACCCATGCAATCCCCAACACAGATGCCACCATCGCAAAGGCAAAGACACCCTTGTCAAGCCCTCGCCACCATGCCTGTATAAAGAACACAGGTGATGTGCTCATGGCGCTGTCTCCATCGATGTCCGCGCTGTCAACCATTCTTCCACATAGGCGGTGAAACAAGCGCCACGATGACGATAATCCCGAAATTGGTCGAAAGACGCGCATGCTGGCGACAACAACACCGTCGACCGCTTCCCTGAAGAGGCGTGTTCTTGGGCATGTTCACATGCTTTCGAGAAGGCGCTGCGTAAATTATCACAGCATGTCACAGGAACATAGCGTTCCACAGAGCGCGCCATTGCGCGCGCCATCTCGCCAATAAAAAAGGCATGACATACGGACGTCAGAGACTCCTCTAAATCCTTGAGAGCATGCTCTTCCTCCCCTTTGCTTGAGCCGCCAGCAATCCAAAAAATGTTGTCATAGCGCGACAAGGCATGGAGACATGCGTGAATGTTTGTCGCCTTACTATCATTGACGAACGTGATCATCTCTGTCTGCCCCACATGGGCGCACCGATGGGATGGCGCAACAAAGGAACGCAAGGCGCGCATACAGGCTGTCTGTTCCACCCCCATCACGTCAGCAACGCCAAAGGCAACCAATTGATTGAGGGGATGAATGTCTTGTCGCTCCTTGATGGAAAAGAGACGTGTTCTTTTGCCATGACGGTCATCGATGCCATAGCCATTCTCGATGAAGAGTCCTCCCTCCACATGGGAGGACTCGCTCACCCCGACGACGTGGCGCTGACTGGAGGCGCGCAGCGTCTTGAAGAGCGCCAAACTCTTAGCGTCATCAACGCCTATGAAAGCATGAGCGTTGCGCCCCCCGCCTTGAAAAATGGACTCTTTTGCCTGATAGTAGGCATCCATGCCCCCGTGGTGTGCAAGATGGTCTCGTGCGATATTCAGCAAAACAGCGACCTCGAAGGCGCGTGTGCGCGGAAAGTCCAACTGAAAAGACGATAATTCAAACACACAGACGCCTTCGATCTCTTCTAAGGAAAATAAAGGCGTGCCGATATTGCCAGCCATATGCACACGCTCATACGCATGCTCGTGGGTTTGTTGCAACATATGGGTGAGCAACGCCGTCGTTGTCGTCTTGCCATTCGTGCCTGTGATGGCGATGATGGTCGTGTCGGCACTCGCCACATGGTCAAAACAGGATAATTCACCCATAATA
Source organism: Alphaproteobacteria bacterium GM7ARS4 (assembly GCA_014332745.1). Classification (NCBI taxonomy): domain Bacteria; kingdom Pseudomonadati; phylum Pseudomonadota; class Alphaproteobacteria; species Alphaproteobacteria bacterium GM7ARS4. The sequence goes on from JACONL010000007.1 coordinate 30,918, forward strand.
GGACAGCCACATGCACGGGCCTTATGCGCTAAGGGATGTGCTGAGGCGCCTCGATGGGCAATCCCCGGACTGACAATCAAGCCTTCATAGCGAGAAAAATCTTGCTCCCACAGGTCAACCAGTGTGATGGCATCACCGCTTTCATCTAAGGCGCGCCTCACATTCTCATCATCATCCCAGCAATCAATATAAGCGCCAGAGGCGCGCAAGGCCGTATAGAGGGCATAGTGCGCCTTCCCTAATCCCAACAAGGCAAGATGACGATGGCGATAATAGGCAAGAGAAACCATAAGACCTATCCTCCCTAGCGTATCTTGAGGCTTGCCAAGCCTAGCAAGGTTAAAATGGCGGAGATAATCCAAAAACGAATAACAATGGTCGCCTCTTGCCAGCCCTTTTGCTCGTAATGGTGATGGAGAGGTGCCATTAAAAACACGCGGCGGCCTGTCAATTTGTAAGAGAGCACCTGCACAATGACAGACACCGTCTCCAAGACGAAGACGCCGCCGACAATCACAAGGACAAACTCATGCTTTGCGATGACGGCAATACATCCTAAGGCACTGCCCAGAGAGAGAGCGCCCATATCACCCATAAAGACCATCGCTGGCGGCGCGTTATACCAAAGAAACCCTAAACATGCCCCTATCATCGCCGCACAGAGAACAGCCAATTCGCCACTCTCAGCAACATATGTCAGCTGCAAATAGGAAGAGAGGACGACATTGCCCACAACCCATGCGATCACAAGAAAACACGCCAAACAAAACATCAAAGGCACAATGGCAAGACCATCCAAACCATCGGTTAAGTTAACGCCATTGGCAGAGCCTGTAATCACCAACACCATAAAGGGAATGCTCCATAAGCCTATATCCAACGATATATCCTTAAAGAATGGGAATAAGAGTTCTGACGAATAATCAGTATAGCTGTAGAGGACAAAGGCCGCCGCCACCACCACAGCACTCTCCAGCAAGAGACGCGTCCGACCACGCAAGCCTCTATGGGACAGCTGTTTTATCTTATGGTAGTCATCCATGCCACCGATACAGGCAAAGGCTAACATGACGCCAATGGTAATCCACACATAGAGGTTGCTCACATCCACCCACAACAGCACAGAAGGCAGTGTTGATAAGAGAATCATGCTCCCGCCCATCGTCGGTGTCCCCCTTTTTGTGAGGACATGACGCACAGGCCCATCGTCACGTATGGGTTGCCCATAGCCTTGATGACGCTTAAGCCAACCGATGACATGAGGACCGATGACAAAACAGATGAGGAGTGACGTGAGCAACGCACCAAAACAGCGGACGCTGATATAGTGAAATAAGTTGAAAGGACCAAAGACGCTCGATAAAGGCGTCAAGAGAGCATGGAACATAAGCTATGTCGTCCTCCCTCGTTGTCTGAGCGCGCCATCCTCGCCCACCCCCCGATTCAAGGCGTAGAGCCTGTCCCGTATTGTTCCCATGTTCTGAGACGCTGAGCCTTTTATCATGACGACATCACCATCACGCACAAAGGCACAGAGCGTATCACCTGCCCTATGGACATTATCCACATAGGCATATCGTTTTTCTGTGGGGAGCATCGACGCGCAATAGGCCATCCACGTCCCACAGCACACAACGGCGTCGATGGCCAGCTTGGCAATGACATGGGCGAGTTCCTCGTGACGCATGCGCGGCTCTGCCAATTCGTCCATATCGCCTAGCACGGCAATACGCCTTCCTTTCGGCTTTTTGCTGTCAATATCGGTGAGAGTCTGTAAGGCGACCGCCATCGAGGCTGGCGATGCATTGTAACTTTCATCAAGGAGCGTCACAGAACCGCCTTCAGGCAAGGGAATCTCTAGCACCATGCCTCGCCCTTCGAGAGCCTCATGCGTCGCCAGCGCTGCCAGTGCCTTCGTCATAGATAAGCCACAGATTTTAACGACACAGAGTGCTATTAACATATTCATGGCGTTATGCTCACCCATCATGTTCAAAGAAAAAGAGAGGGGCGTTTCTCCTCTATAACAGAGGCGACCACGTCCTGTGCTTCTCTCATAAGAGAGGAGACGCATGGTGGCGTCCTTGTGCTTCCCAAAAGACATGATATTACTGATGCCTCGGTCTCGCGCCTTCCCTTCGAGCCGCTCGTAAAAGGCATCATCTCGGTTCAGGACAGCCCAACCATCGTGACGGGTCGAAGAAAAAATCTCTGCCTTGGCGTCACATATGTCCTCCATCGAAGAGAAAAAGGCCGAATGGGCTTCACGTATATGGGTTATCACCGCAATATCAGGGCGTAACCAGCGACTGAGGGTTTCTATCTCGCCTTTGTGATTCATGCCACATTCAAAAACCCCATAGCCACCATCAACGGGCAAACAGGCAAGGGCAATAGAGACACCTAACGCATTATTGTAGTTACCTGTGCTCTTATGGACATCTGCCTGACATGAGAGGGCTGTGGCGATAAGTTCCTTTGTCGTTGTCTTGCCGACAGACCCCGTCACCGCGCAGATAACGCGCTGACTTTGTGTCCTTGCATAGGAGGCCATAGCGCGCAATGCATCCTCGCAATCATCCACAAGAATCGATGCCATAGAGGAGGGAATATCCACAGACTCCAGAGAGACGAGTGCCACAGGAGAGCCTTTCTCATGGGCATGCTGTATATAAGCGTGCCCATCTTGACGCGCGCCTCGAAGGGCGACAAACATATCACCATCACACAAGAGACGCGTATCAATGGCAATGCCTCTCGCTTGCCAATCTCTCTTCCCGCCGACAGTTTTCATCCCCACGGCATTGAGACGCTTCTCATGCCACAAAACGCGTTCCTTCGCACTCGTCATCACGCAACCGCCTCCCAACGTGGGGATAACGCACAGCAGCTATGGACGCATGCTTCATCGCTGAAGGGAAGAGACTCTCTGCCGATCATCTGATAGTCCTCATGCCCCTTGCCAGCGATAAGAATAATGTCATCACATCCCGCCCCGTCCATCGCATGCGCGATTGCCTGCTCTCGAGAAGGAATTTCCATCGGCGCGCGCGCAAACCCTCCCATAATGTCCCGCCTAATGGAGGAGGCATCTTCGAGACGCGGGTTGTCATCGGTGATGATACTCTTATCCGCCAACATGTCGGCACAGCGCCCCATCTCAATGCGCTTGCCCTTATCACGCTCGCCGCCACAGCCAAAGACGACCCATAGTGACGCATGGCGCGCTTTCCCCACAGATAGAGCGCTCAATACGGCGCGCAAAGCATCTGTCGTATGGGCATAATCAATATAAATCCCACCACACCCATCAGAGGCGCGCGCCACCCGTTGCAAACGCCCTGCCACAGAACGCACATGGCGCACAGCCGCAAAAAGCTCTTCACAGCCCATAGAAGACGATGCCAAAACAATGGCACAAGCACAGAGAACATTCATGACGTGAAATTCAGCCCTAAACGGAATGGCAAGGCGATAGTCTCGGCCATCATAGGTGACGACACACCCATTGCCATCAATCTTGAGGAGTCTGAGGGTGCTTCCGTGAGCGCGTCCATAGCTCATGAGTCGCATGCCTTGACGCGTCAGGGTGTCATGCCAGAGAGCATTCACATCATCATCCAGATTAAACACACAACAGCCATCATCCTCGACAATCTCAAAGAAGAGCCTCGCCTTCGCCCGTTGATACGCCTCCATTGTGACATGGTAATCTAAATGGTCTCGTCCGATATTGGTGCATGCCGCCACATCGATGCGCACGCCATCCAAACGATATTGCGCTAAACCATGGCTCGATGCCTCCATGATGGCGTGGCTCATGCCTATCCCATCGAGCCATGCGAGGGATTCGTGCAGGCGGTAAGAGTCAAGGGTCGTGAGAGACGGCTGATGGTGAGACATGGTGGCCGGTCGGGTGGCGGGCACTCTGGCGTCTTCCTTTGTCTGAACGCCCAATGTCCCTAGAGACGCCCCATGCATGCCACCACAAGCCCATAATTGGCGCGTGAAAGAGGCGACCGATGTTTTGCCATTGGTCCCTGTCACAGCGGCCATATGGGGAGGTTGCCTATGGGAAAACCACGATGCCACCATCAAGGCAAAGCAACGTCTTGGCACATCATCCCACACAAGAAAAAAGGAAGAGAGAGGCGCGTAGCGTTCGATGATCTTGTCTTTACGTCTCTGAGAGACGAGCAAGATACATGCGCCACAAGCGAGAGCATCTTTGACGAATGTCTCACCTTGATGATGTGTGCCATCGAACACAGCGAACAATCCCCCCTTTTGCACCATGCGGGAATCGCACCATAAACCCGTCACATGACATGCCTTGCTCTTTGAGATGACGCCTTCTGTATCGCCTCTCCCTGTCCATAGGAGCGCCCCTTGGCTGACCCCACTATGGTGTAAGAGCTCATAGAGAGTCATCACAATGCGCCTCCATGTCTGTCGTTCTGGTGTAAGCGCATAATATGCTGTGCGATGTCGCGGGCAAGGGGTGTTGCCACCGTGCCGCCACTGAGCGCCTCTCCCGCTGGCGATGTCTGTGGCTCATCCACCAAGACGAACAGCGCGTAACGTGGCTCTTCCATAGGGAACACTGCTACAAAAGACACGACGAGGCGGTCATGGTCATAGCCTCCTATGGACGCCTTCTCTGCCGTTCCCGTCTTACCGCCGATGGTCACGGATGTATCGGACGCCTGCTTGCCTGTGCCATAGATGACAACGTCACGCAAGAGACGCCGCATGGACGCCGACGTCCCCTCAGAAATAACGCGATACCCCGCGACAACATGGGATGACGACTCTGAACGCCCACGCACGATAAAAGGCGCATGATACACGCCGCCATTCACCAAAGAAGCAACAGCTGTGGCAAGATGGAGAGGCGTTATCGCTAAACTATACCCATAGGAAGACGATACCCAGTCGCCCTTATGCCACACGCTGGGGTAACGCGGTGTCCCGCGTTCCGATATGTCTGAGGGAAGGGATTGAAAAAAATGAAAGCGCTTTAAGAAACGTAAATAAGCATCTTGTCCCATGGACAGAGCAACGCGCGCTGCCCCCACATTGGACGAGTAGGTAACAATCTGAGCAAGACTCATGACGGGAAGGCGAATATGGGCGTCGCGTATCTCTATATCGTCCACACGTAGAAAATCACGGACGTTATAATGCCTGTCATACAGGGACGCGCCTCGTTCTAACGCCAACGCCGCCGTGAAGAGTTTAAGAGGTGAGCCGAGCTCGTAAATCCCATGGGTGGCGCGATGAAAACGCGCATTCTCGTCATATTTTCCCGCATAATGGGGATTGTAGTCGGGAAGAGAGACACTCGCTAAAATGCTCGAATCACGCACATCAAGCATGATAGCAACAGCTGCTTTTGGCTTATAGACAGGGATAAGGCTGAGGAGGGCTTGCTTGAGAATATGCTGAAAACGTATATCAACCGTCATATGGACATCCTGCCCCTGATGTAACGCCTCTTGCGATGCATATTCCACACCAGCGAGTCCCTTATGGTCGATATCGGTAAAGCCAACAATATGGGATGTGAGCGCCTTATGGGGATAAAAACGGCGACTGGAACGGACAAAGTGCACGCCCGGAATGGCTTTCTCCATGAGCTGTTGATGTCGTGTCGGCGTCATGTTGCGCTCGAGCCATATGAATTTTTCTCGCCCCTTGAGCCTGTCATAGAGATGATCCCCATCGACATGGGGAAGGACAGACGCCACAGCGCGCGCAAACGTCTCCTTCGCCCTATCGCCATAGATGTCATCAGGATGGACATAGGCTGACGTCGTCGGCAGACTCACCGCCAGCAACACGCCGTTCCTATCGTAGATATTCCCCCGCACAATGTCATGGGTGGCAGACACTGGCGCCTGAGCAGCCACAAAGACCATCACATCGAATAAGCGCCATACTAAAATCATCCCGACACACGCAAAACATACCAAACACATGGTAAGACGCCCACGCATATGCGCATGGGACAAGGCATCGCGACATGCCCAAGAACAAAGACGTCTCTTCATTGGCATGACTCCTCTCCCTCAGCACAATCACGCTGTGCCCATAGGGATGTCTCACGTATAGACGTGGCGTGGTCTGTCGGCACAAGAGCCTCTTCATCCCACGCCTTAGGCCCATGGCGCAAAAAGAGATAACGCTCATTGAGAAAGGCAATACGCCATGGTGCCGACAAGAGACTCCATTCCGCTTCTAAAATACGTAATGACTGGCGCACATCACGCACCGCATGGTCCAAAGCGAGTCGTTCCTTGTCTAAAAGGCGATGTTTCTCCCGTGCGATAAAGGAGGAAGAAATGACAATGATGAAGGCGATGACAAAGAAAAAATATCCCCTCATGCCATCACGCCTCGTGCTGTGATGGGTCGTTTCTCGGCAACACGTAACTTGGCAGAGCGAGCGCGGGGATTGCGCGCCACCTCTTCTCGAGAAGGCGTGATGACGTGCTTGTGTAACAGACGCAAGGACATGGACGGCGTAGAAGAGGCATGAACGCTGTGCGAAGGAGGAACAGCATGGCCCGCATGGAGACGCATAAATCGTTTGACGAGCCTATCCTCTAAAGAGTGAAAACTCATCACCAATAAACGTCCCCCCGCCGTCAGAAGGGACAGGGCTTGAGGAAGGGCTGCGCGTAACTCCTCCAATTCCCGATTGACGTAAAGGCGTAATGCTAAAAAAACACGGGTGGCGGGGTGAAGGCGATGCCGTCTCCCCCCCAATGCTGAGACAACGACATCCGCCAGCTGCAACGTGCGGGTGAAAGGACGCTCCCTTCGCCTATGGACAATCCGTGAGGCAATATGACGGGCACGCCTCTCCTCGCCCAAATGGTAAAAAATATCCGCTAATGCCGACTCTGAGGCGGTATTGACAACATCACCTGCCGACGGCACATGACTCTCCTTCTCACCACCCATCCGCATATCTAATGGCCCATCACGCATGAACGAAAAACCCCGACACCCATCATCCAACTGCATGGATGACACCCCTAAATCGAAAATAACCCCATGCACACACGCATCACCAATGACAGAACGCACAGACTCCTCCAATGACGAAAAACGCCCTTGTATGAAGGAAAAACGCTCGCCAAAAAGGTCACGCACCATGGCACTCCGCCTCATGGCCTCGCCATCACAATCCATCGCGACAACACGACACGGCATGGACGACAATAACCCATAGGAACAGCCGCCAGCCCCAAATGTCGCATCGATATACATGCCGTTCTCACGAACAGAACAGTAAGACAGAATTCTGTCCATCATGACCATACGATGACCCCTACCATCCATGCCTCCATACGCTTTTGTCGTCTCACCCATGTGAACCTCCATTCCTGTGCCTATGCGCCTCACGAGAGACAGACGGCTGTAACGCCCCCATCAAAGGACGCATATGCAAATGAATGCCTTCCTTTTCCCCCTGAGAACGCAAACGCTCTTCCCACAGACGATAGCGTGTCGGCTGCCACATCTGAAATGTCGTGCCAACACCTACAAACAGAACCTCGTCCACAATCTTGGCATGCTGGCGAAATTCCTCAGGCAATAAAATCCTGCCATTAATATCAAAGGCGAGCGGCTTCAGCGCCGCCAAAGACGCCCGCGCCAAACCTAAACGCACATGGGCATCTTCAGGATAATGCGTCATGTCGTCCAAACTCTCAGCAATACGCTCAATACGCCTGTGGTCACACGCCTCTATCATAGCCTCACCAACCCCAGGCCATGCCATGACACCATGAAAATGCTCCTTATCGTGCGTAACCGCCTTACGAAATGATGACGGCACAGAAACACGGAATTTCGCATCTAACTTGTTCGCCACCTGTGAGACAAAAAGCGCCATCCTTATACCTCTGTTGTGCCACAATAGGCATCGTCCTATATTTCATGGGTTATTATAGGATAGTATAGGATTTGACTAAAAAATACAACTTTTTTTCCATAAAGCACCATAGAGCCATCGCCGCCAATGGGCGTCACACCATGCCACAGCGCGCATGGCATGCGTGTCTTCTATGGGAAAACACTCTGTGAAGAGAGGGAAAGCGTCAGAGCGGTTTTTGTTTTTGCTCTGCTGTCGTGGTCGCCTTCGTCTGGGCGTTTTGTGCCATCCTATGGGCGGGAGACATCCATAATTTTTCCAATCTGTAAAAAAGGCGCACCTCTGGCTTGAAGAGATGGACGATGATGTCGCCCATATCGAGGAGCACCCAATCACCCCGCGCCATCCCCTCGATAGCGATAGGCGATGGCGTTTTCCCCTTGAAGCGCCTGATGAGTTTGTCGGCAAGGGCTTTGACATGACGCGCATTATTGCCTGAGGCAATGACCATATAGTCGGCAAGAATAGATTTTCCTTGAAGAGGGATCGTCACAATATCCTCTGCCTTATAGGAGTCGAGATGGCGCGTTATCATGCGCACCTTGTCACGACATGGCACTATCTCCCTATGGGCGTCCCGCATACCGCTCATGGACGTATACCCTTCTGCGCGTCAAAAGACCCCTGAGAAAACTCATGAGAAGACTCATGAGAGGCCCGATGTTCTCTTCGTATATGGGTAGAAGAGATGTCCGTCCTTCCAGCCGTATGAAAGAAAATCCAAGAGGGAGGGCCCATCGCCAGCAATTGTTGTCCTTGTCTCACAGGCTTTCGATAGCGCCGATAGCGATGGGCAAATTGTCCATTAAGGGTCGATGAAGTATAAGGGGGCCTATCGAAAATAGCGAGAGGCACACGCTGCACCAAGAGAGACCATTTGTGCCAAAGCGGGACATCACGCACAACATCAGCGCCCATAATAAAGACATACGCGCATCGACACCAACAGCGGTATCTTTGGAGCAATGTCACCAGCTCGTATGTGGAACGAGCGCGACATTGATGTTCTATCATGCTGACCTTAATCATAGGGAAAGTGTGACTTATCTGACGTGCCTTGTCAACACGTTGCTGATAGGCGCGCAAACTCTTATTCATCTCTTGCTTGAGGGGATTATGAGGCGTCACAAGCCACCATACTTCGTCCAACGCAAGATATTTGTAGGCAAGCACGCTGATATGGACATGGCCTTTGTGAGGGGGATTAAAAGAGCCCCCTAAGAGCCCTATTCTTGGTTTTGCTGTGGAGAGGCCAGAGGGGCTGAGAAAAGGGTTGAGACTCATGGGTATCATGGCGTGTGGTGAGAGGACAGGCCCGTGAAGAAGAGCCTGTCAAGGGCGAATCGACCCATCGGAGTCCACGTGATAGCTGTAACTCGTCAATTGGTGCGCGCCCACGGGCCCCCTCGCATGGAGTTTATTTGTCGAGATGCCTATTTCAGCGCCCATGCCAAATTCACCGCCATCGGCAAATTGGGTCGAGGTATTATGCATGAGAATGGCGGCATCGACACGCCCCATGAATAAACGCACTGCTTCTTTATCCTCAGTGATGATAGCTTCCGTATGGTGAGAGCCATAGCGTTGAATATGGTCTATCGCCCCGTGAATGTCATCAACGGCACGCATGGAGAGGCGCGCCTCCAGATATTCCGTTGCCCAATCTTCATCTGATGCCCTTGTGATAGGATAGCCTGCGCCCTCACCCCATGCGACAATGTCTTCATCGCCACACAGGACACAGCCCGCCTTCTGTAAGTCATCAACCAATCCCGCAAGATGTGTCGCGATGACATCTCTATCGATGAGGAGCGTTTCGGTAGCGCCACAAATGCCGGGTCTACGCATTTTTGCATTGAAGACAATGGCGCGCGCCTTGTCTTTATCTGCCTGCCTGTGAATATAGCTGTGGCATAGTCCCTGAAGATGACGAATGACGGGAATACGGCTCTCTTCCTCCACACGCTTAATCAAAGACGCGCCGCCTCTGGGAACAATGATGTCGATGAGCGTCTGTAAAGACAACAACACACCCACAGCCTCGCGAGATCTATGGGGAATGAGACAAACACAGCGAGGAGGAAGCCCCGCCTCACGCAACCCCTCTTGCATGCACTGCATGATGACAAGGGACGAACGTAAACTCTCTGACCCAGCGCGCAAGAGCGCCCCATTGCCTGATTTAATACATAAGCCTGCCGCATCAGCCGTCACGTTAGGACGCGCCTCATAGATAACGGCAATGACACCTAAGGGAACAGAGACGCGTTTAATACGCAACCCGTTGCCAGCACAAGACCATGACGCCAAGACACGCCCTAGCGGGTCGTCAATATCGGCAATGTTCTCTAACCCCGTCGCCATCGACTCGATACGCGCCTCCGTCAACGCCAAACGGTCGAGTAAAGGCGAGGCGGGAGGTAGATGCTGGCGCGCCATATCACAATCTTGCTCGTTGGCAGACAATATCGCCTTTTTATTCTGACGCAGTTGGCGAGAAGCACAACGTAGCGCCTTGTTGCGACTCTCTTCTGAGGCGTAGGCAAGGGATTGCGACGCCTCCTTCACCTCACAGGCAAGGCGCGTGACGTTGCTGGCAATATCCCCGCCATCATCCCACAAAGCATGCTCCTCACGCCTTATCGTCGACACCATAGCACCCTTGTTTCCATCATTCTCACACCATGTCCATAGATCAGCAAACGGGACTCTCTCTCCTTAGGTCTTTATTGAGGTAAAAACCACGTCTTTTTTCGACTTTTATCATCGATCGTGCGTAAGGGATACGCCTCGTGACCGCTTGCCATGACAACACGACATCCCGCTTGCATGGCAATACGCGCCGCCATCAGTTTCGTTACCATACCACCAGTACTCGCATGGTGGGCAGATAATGTTGCCATCTTTTCTATGGAAGGCGTTATCTCCTCAATAAACGGGATATGGCGCGCATGGGCATGCTGTTGTGGGTTGGCGGTATATAAACCATCCACATCCGATAACAAGACCAACGTATCCGCATCCACCAATTGGGCAACACGCGCCGCAAGGCGGTCATTGTCGCCAAAGCGAATCTCATCTGTGGCAACGGTGTCATTTTCGTTGATAACAGGCACAACACCAAAGGAAAGCAACGTGTCAAACGTATCACGGGCATTGAGGGCGCGTTGTTTTGTCTCCATATCCTCCAAAGACAACAGCGCTTGACCGACCTGAAGATGATGGCGCGCAAGGGCATGATTCCAAGCCGATAACAGCATGCCTTGTCCCACAGCGGCGGCTGCCTGTTGTTGTGCTACATGGTTTACAGCATGGCATCGATGCCCTAAGGCGCGCCGCCCCATCGCCACAGCCCCCGATGAAACGACAATGACATCCTGCCCATGCTGTCGACATAAGGCAATATCCTCTGCCACATTCTGGAGCCAGTCCTCTTTCGTAGACAAGTCGGTCGATTCCACCAATAAACGCGAGCCTACTTTGACAACAAAACGTTTGCTTGTGCTTAATCGTGCCATTGTTCCATCCCCTCACTCTTCGGACATGAGAGGATGCCACGTAAGAGTCTGCGGGGATGTCTGTGCGGGGGCTGGTGTGTCTTCCATAGTGTGCCCGTGGGGGTGTCTGTGGAAACGCATAAGGTGAGCAAGGCGTGTCAACATATCATCGATGCCTGCGCCAGACAGAGATGATATGGCAACGACATCCCCATGGAAAGGGATGTTACGGGCATGCGTCTTAAGATGGGATGTCATCTTTTTTACCTGCATGCGCGCATGGTCTGTATCGATGGCATCGATTTTACTGAGACAAACGACATGGTGCTTATCCAATAAGCCATGCCCATAACAGCGCAATTCATGTATGAGTGTGTCAAAACATGCTGCCACATTGTCGCCAGTGGCATCAATGACATGAAGAAGACAGCGACACCGTTCGACATGGCTGAGAAAACGTATGCCTAGCCCTGCACCCCTATGGGCATGGGCGATGAGCCCCGGTAAATCGGCCATGACAAAACGCGTGTCATGCTGGTCGACCACCCCTAGGGACGGCGCAAGAGTCGTAAAAGGATAGTCACCGATGGTGGGACGCGCGGCGCTCACCTTTGACAGGAGGGTTGATTTGCCCGCATTAGGCATGCCAACCAAGCCAACATCACAAAATAACTTGAGGCGCAACCACACCCAGCGCTCTTCCCCTGCCTCACCCTGAGTCGCCATACGCGGCCTTGTATTTATCGAGCTCTTGAAGCATGTATTGCCAAGCCCGCCACGTCCCCCCCGACAGAGAGTCATCTCCTTGCCTGTGGCATCCATGTCGGCAAGCATGGTCTCCTTATCCTCAGCAAGGACAACGCACCCCAAAGGCACTTTCACAAGAACATGAGGAGAGGACAGGCCATGGCAACGTCTGCCACGCCCATCGCCGCCCCTCGCTGCCTTGTAATGCTGTCGATAGCGAAAATCTAACAGGGTATGGACGCGCGCATCAACCGCCAAAACGACATCGCCTCCCTTTCCCCCATTCCCTCCCTGTGGCCCACCAAAGGGAATGTTCCTCTCTCGGCGGAAACTGACACATCCATCACCGCCGTCACCTGCCTTGACGTGTATTTTGACTTCATCAACAAACGCCACGTCGCTCAGGATATGCTCGGAACGACAGAGACATGCACCCGCGCCTGACGTTTCTTATGAAATGCCACTTGGCCATCACAGAGAGCAAACAAGGTGTGGTCGCGCCCGACACCCACATTATCGCCAGCCTTCCACCGCGTGCCACGCTGACGGACAAGAATGTTGCCAGCCAAAACATGCTCGCCACCAAAACGCTTAACGCCAAGGCGACGCCCCGCCGTGTCGCGCCCGTTACGTGAACTACCACCCGCCTTCTTATGCGCCATGCTGTGTATCCTCCTCTTTCATAGCCTGTCCCACCCCGCCTTGTCGCTGTGACGACTGCGCATGGGTGTACTCCTTCTTGATGTCCGATGACGGCTTTGCCGATAAGGGATGACTTATTTTCCCACCCTTGCCATCTGGAAGAATGGACTCAATCTTTAGTAACGTCATCTCAGCGCGAAAGCCCTTCTTACGGCGATAATTCTGGCGACGCTTCTTCTTAAAAACAATGATCTTAGGGAGGCGCCTTTGCTCTATCACCCGTGCCGATACATACGTGTCTTTCCCCACATCCTCGCCCACACGGAGCATAGCCTTGTCATCGTCAGACCCTAACATCAAGACGTCACGCATAGCAATTTCCTCACCCACATCGGCAGACATCTTATCGACCAAGATATAACGTTGGTCTCTCACCCGATACTGACGCCCCCCATGCCGAACAATCGCAAACAGTGCCGCCACTTTCTCTTCCTCTTAACATATGTCCTCGCCCCCTTGCTATTTAGAGGGATGGGATGGTTCTGTCAAGGTATCGTTGTTTTTTCTTGCCCCTCCCCCTGAGATGTATGGGGTGTCTGAGATGTCATCATTCCTTGAAAGGATGTCGTCTCAATGGCGGTATCGTAACGCTTGGCAATACGCCCCGCCATATAGGCATGGCGTCCTGCGCGCACCGCTTCCGCCATCGCCATCGCCATACGCTCGGGAACACGCGCACCCGCAATAGCCGAATCCACCAAGACACCATCACATCCCAGCTCCATCGCGCGCACAGCGTCCGACGCCGTGCCAATACCCGCATCGATAATGACAGGCACATGACAATAGTGGCATATCAGCTCGATCCTATGGGGATTGCGTATACCCAACCCTGAGCCAATGGGCGCTGCCAGTGGCATGACAGCAACACACCCCATATCCGCCAATTTACGACACAAGATGACATCATCGCTACAATACGGCATGACATGAAAGCCTTGCTTGACTAAAACACGCGCCGCCTCTAACAGCTGCTCGCTATCGGGAAGTAATGTCTGTCTGTCGCCTATGACTTCCACCTTAATCCATGATGTCGCCAATGCCTCCCGCGCCAGTTCTGCCGTCAATATGGCGTCGCGCGCCGTATAACAGCCTGCCGTGTTAGGAAGGCAACGATAGCGCCCCTTGAGCACATGAAAAAAACTATCCTCCGCCTTCTGACGATGACCTAAGCGACGCATCGCCACCGTCACAAAGGCGGGACAGGCCCGCCCATAACACGCCAGCATGACGTCAAGGCTGGGATAGCGACCACTGCCCATCAATAGCCGACTAGACAACGTCTCACCAGCCAGCTGCAACCCGTCATGGGATGGTGTCATCCCCGTCTTAGTGCCCATCATCCACCGGGGACTGCTGTAATGATCTCCACACACTCCCCCCCTCGAAGATGGCGCATGCTCCACTCCTCACGCACCACCAATGTGCCATCCACAGCCACCGCAATCCCTGCGCGCTCGAGAGAAACACCCCATAACGCCAATAAACGCGCCAGCGTCAATGCGCCATCCCAAGAAAACGACTCACCATTGACCATCAGTTGCATCGATTGTCCACTCCATAACAGATGCCCCCTCACGCCATTATAACAGCTCTGCCCTTGATGAGACAGAAGAAGCATCATGTGTCTGCCTCTCTGCCCTTATGGCACAAAGCAGCGTCGATGCCGTCACAGGAGCAAGCAAAATGCCATGGCGATAATGCCCGCACGCGTAAAAAACCCCACGGGGACTCCCCTCTAAACGTCCCATCCACGGAAGAGACGACGACGATTGTGGACGCAAGCCCGTCCATAACGACTCGATGGCCATGTGCTCAACGGCGGGAACCATACGACATGCAGCACGTAACAGGTAAGAAACAGCACCAGCATACATCTCTCTATCCATGCCCCTATCCTCGATGGTTGCCCCCACCAACAGACGACCATCCTGACGGGGAACAAGATAACATCCCTCTCCCCATTCTTGTGCCTTCGTATACATCCACACATGGTGACGGATAGAGGCGGAGTCCTCCATACGTAACGCTATCATCTGTCCCTTGATAGGACGGACGACACCTAAACCCGCGCCTTGCGCTCTTCGCCCATGCCCTCCCCTTATCCCCTCCACATCCATGCTCCACGCCCCCGCCGCCACAATGACATAGTCGCATGCCCATGCCGTGCCAGCGCTCATGACACCAGAGACACGCCCGTTATCCGTGAGCACCGCCGAGACATGCGCCTTCTCATGGATGACACCACCAGATGCTCTCAGCGCTTTACACAACGCCTTGATGACAAGGCGACTATCAACACTATGTTCATCAGGATAATATAATGCCGAAAAGATATTGCCAGTGAGGTGAGGCTCTCGCTGTGTGAGCTGCTCCCGACTGAGCCAGTAGGGCCGCGCATCCTCGTCACATGTCTCGTCCATATGGCTTGCCATATGCCTCGCAAGAGCATGGTGCTCGTCCTTATCATAGGCAAGATGGATTGTGCCTTCCTGTCGGTAATCGATATCGATACCGCTGGCCTCTTGGACATGGCGCGCAAAATCACGCCACAAACGCTGACCGAGCAAACATAACCCGCGCAATACCCCATCGTCATGGGCTTTGCTATCGGCGCGTCCGCTCAACATGCCCGCCGCTGCCCCACTGGCCTCCGCCCCGCATGTTTTGGCTTCAAACAACGTCACATGGAAACCAGCGCGCGCCAAAGACCAACCACATGCGAGACCCTGTATCCCGCCACCAATGACAACAACCTTGCCCCCCCCACCCCTTGCGCCCCCTTGCGCCCAGCATTCCTGCTCCTTGTGCGCCTCCCCTGTTGCCACGTCCATCATCTACAGCACAACGCCTAGATAGCGCGCCTAGACAGCGCGTATGTAGTGCTTATCCGCCACATGCCGTTCACGCTGTCCGCTATCGGAACGTTTGACCTTCTTGCTCTGGACAACCGTTGCCGATAGGACATAGCCCCCGCCCCATATGGTTTGGATATACCCGCCATACCCACCGAGAGCCTCTATCTTCGCACGTAGCTTACAGATATAAACATCGATAATCCTTATATCTGGCGCCGCTGTCTTGGTGCGACCCTGCGGATAAATATGCCTGTGAATAGCATCCTTGTGAAAGACCCTATCTGGATGGCGCATGAGCAAAGCAAGAATATCCTGCTCCTTCGCCGTGAGACGTCCCCAACGCCCACCTATCTCCACACAAAGTGCCATGCCCCTCTGACGACTCCTTGTTGCCCAAACCCCGCCATCTATCGCGCAATAACGCAAGACACCTCTGGCGGTCTAACACCCCGTCCGCATCAAGAACCCCACGCATGACGCCGTCAAAGCCATGTTCCACCCACGCCGCATCGGTGTCGCCCTGAGACGAGTCCACGCCAGCGCGCGCCACCAAACACACCATATCGTTGCCATGACGCACACGCACGGCATGAAGAGCGCTATAGACATCCCCCGCCCTCGTGTTCTGCCCAACACAAAAGACCGCCCCATCATACGCCGATGCCGTATCCACAACGCCATTGCCCTCATACAAGGTGCGACATCGCTTCGAGACCAGCTCGACCCTGTCATCCCCCGATAACACGCCCCTGTAGTGGTCATACACCGAGTCCGCATGCTCGTCCACGCCACACAACAGCAAACGCGTCTTTTTCACTATCGTCACCATCGTTCTTCCCTCCTAACCTACTACTTTAGGTTGATTTTCTATCAGGCTACAAACTAAACACGCCATATGTCAAAGCTTTTTTATGGTTTTTTTGCACAAGAGCCCCATTGCTCCTCTATCCTGCTTTTTACAGACGCGACGATAGGCGGAAGCCTGTCGTAATGTTCCTCTTTTGATGTCGTCCCGTCAAGGGTGGGATGGGACGGGCATGGGACTCCTGTGGCGCGACTCACGCTATCAGCAAACTTTGCCGCATGGGCTGTTGCCAAACAGACGATGGGATATGGCTCAGCGCCATAGCGTTTTTGATAGGCTCTGGCGGCGGCAATCCCCACCGCTGTATGGGGGTCAGAGACATAGCCATAGGTCTCCCATAGCCACGCCATCGTCTTCATCGTCTCGTCATCATCCACACGGGTGGCGGAAAAAACCGCGCCCATAGCCTCATGCATAGGGGAGGAAAGAGACAATTGCCTCGATTCTTGAAGAAGACGCATAGAGGCTGTCACAGCGTTCGCTTTCTCGGTGTGATGTCCCGCTGTCTGCCTATAAAGCCAACGTTCAAGATTGCTGGGAAGCTGTATATCCATGCTGGGACTGAGGCTCGGCTTGCTCGCACCAATGGATACTATCCCCGTCTCGACGACACGCACCAACACATCGTTGTGATTGCTCCCGATGACAAGGCGACGTATGGGAAGCCCCATACACAAGGCGCAAAATCCAGCGAAGATATTGCCAAAATTCCCTGTAGGCACAACGACGATCACACCCTTGCGCCAATCCTTCATGCGAAGAACGGCATGGGCATAATAAGGGATTTGCGCCATGATACGCACCCAATTGACGGAATTCACCGAGCCAAGAGAAAAACGACGGGCAAATTCGTTGTCTAAAAACAATGTCTTCACAATGCGCTGGCAATCATCAAAACTCCCCTCGATGGCGATGTTGAGGACATTCTCTGCTTTCACCGTCGTCATCTGTCGCCTCTGACATGGTGATACTCTGTTATGGGGATGTAAAATACATATGCGAATCCCGTGACGACCAAGACATGCATGGATGGCGGCTGATCCC
Organism: Alphaproteobacteria bacterium GM7ARS4; assembly: GCA_014332745.1. NCBI lineage: Bacteria > Pseudomonadati > Pseudomonadota > Alphaproteobacteria > Alphaproteobacteria bacterium GM7ARS4. The sequence goes on from JACONL010000007.1 coordinate 48,576, forward strand.
GTATCACCCGATGTCGCCCCTAAAAGCGTCATGTGGCGATTCTGCCTCTGCACGACATGGGAAAAAAGACGCGCCAACAGCTGCATGGCATAGTCCTTAAAAGCCAATGTGGGCCCATGAAAAAGCTCCAACACATGCAGGCCATCCTCCAAAGCCACAAGGGGAATACGACCAGCCTCATGGTCATGGGCACGAGGAGGGGAAAACGCATGCCATGCCTCCTCACACAGAGTCCTATAGACATCCTCAGAGACGCTATCGCCTATGAAAGGGACGCCTAACACATGGGCTAAGGCGGGGTAGGGAAGGTGACGCCATGCCTCCCATTGCTCCATCGTATAATGGGGAAGACGCTCAGGCATGTAGAGCCCGCCATCGCTCGCCAGCCCGTGTGTCAACACATGCTCAAGGGTGACCCTGTTATCCTCCCCCCTCGTGCTAAGGTAATACATATGTCATTGGGTGATGGCGAAGCTCGTCCTATCGAGTCCCGTATTGCCTGTGCTTGCCTGATAGGCATAGACCATGAGCTGATACCATCCTTTGGTGGATATGTCGAATTGGGTAGAAAAACGGCTGGGAATGTCATGGGTGCGCAAACGCTGACGCGCAATCACTTTGTCATCACTATCAGAAAGCACCGCCTCCACAACGAAATCATCGGCGCGCCAAAGACCATCTGGCGTCAAAGGACAACCACACATCATGGTGACATTCGCCACCACAGGCACGGCATAAGACTCCTTGCCCGCCAGTTCCAAACGCCTATGGGCAAGAGGACTGACAATATCCACCGCCATGCCAGCAAGCACCAGCATCATGCCATCACCTTCGTCTATATGCTTGCCCGGCACGACCCATTGCGTCATCGACGCCCTATTCGCCGCTTGGCGTTGCGCAAGAGGACCATAGGCTTGAAACTCGATAAGGCGCGGCTTCTCTAAATCCAACGTCACGCTGTAATGGGCAGAGTCGGCAGTAGAGAGAGGACGCCCCGCCTCCCTATCATCCAACATAATCCCCGCCGTCGACCCCGTCGTCCCCTTCGTTACACCTTGTGCAAGAATCTCACCCGTCTCCTTGTCGCGCAACAGGACACGCGCACCCCCTAAAGAAGAGCCAATGAATTTCGCCCCCTTACTGAGCACAGAGACCTTAAGGCGCGTCTCTTCCCCATAGCCCTCAGCGCCCCCCGACAACAGCGCCACACATATCCCTAACGCCAACCCCAGACCCCCCTCTCGACTCACAAGACGCCATCGACATGAACATTTTGGCATTGTTCTCTCCTCTATGAACTGACTCGCGCACCCGACAGGAATCGAACCTGCGACCTTCGCCTTCGGAGGGCGACACTCTATCCAGCTGAGCTACGGGTGCACCCTATATCCCTCCCCTCACACATCACAAGACTAACAGACCTTACCATCTTTCTCAAGACAGCGCACGGACATATCACCACGCGCTAACCCTTCACGCCTCGGATCCACAGCGCCCCATAATCCGCCATCATCATCGACATAAATGGCATGCACACCGCTATTCATAGGACGATAAGACAGCCCATGCCCCTTCTCTTCAAGCACAGACTGCCAACGCTCTAACTGACGACCCTCCTCCAACCAGAGACGATCCCCATGCTCTTTTTTGACAAAATGCCCCATAGATAAAGCATCCTGAATGTCTATGCCTCTATCCAACACATCCAACAGCACCCGCACCACATAGGCAATGATATGGACACCGCCCGCTGACCCCAACACAAGACGCACCCGACCCTCGTCATCAAAAACAATGGTCGGCGACATAGAACTGAGGGGACGCTTTCCTCCCTCAGCCCGATTCACATGCGACTTATCACCATGCGCCATATGAGGCATAAAAGCAAAATCCGTGAGCTCGCCATTCAAATAGAAACCATCCACACGCAAGGAAGAACCAAAGGCAGGACCAATACTGGACGTCATGGCAACGGCATTGCCTTCTCTATCGATGATGCTGATATGGGTGGTGGACACACGCTCAGGCTGTGTGTCCTTGCCATCACGGGTGTCGTCATGGATGTCGTCATTGTTATCAATGGCGCTCGGGATGTCATGGGGCGCGCCAAAGGTTACATAGGGGCGCGCTCTCTCTGTGCCTATCAACGCCCGACGCCTCTCCACGTAAGAAGGGGCAAGGAGTCCCTCTACTGGAACAGACACCATGTCACTATCGGCAAGAAATCTGGCTCTGTCCCGATAGGCAAGGCGCATGGCTTCCGCCAGCATATGAAGATATGTCACATCATCCATCTGCCCCACAGCAAATGGTTCGAGCAACGCTAAAATCTGCGCTATCGCCACACCGCCAGAACTGGGAGGCATGAGAGAACACACACGCCATGCGCCATAGGGGCGACATAATGGCGCTCTCACTTTCACATCGTAAGAAGAGAGGTCCGATAACGTCATGACACCTCGTCCCGCTGGCACATTGTGAGGCGACTCTTGAATGGCCGCCACAATGGCGCGCGCCCGCTCCCCTTCATAGAAAGCTGCACGTCCCCTCTCCCTAATGGCGCGCAAGGTGTGCGCTAATGGCGCATTCTTATAGACGCTCCCGATGGCAAGAGGCTGTCCTTCATCATCAAAAAATCCCCCTTCACCATCTTGGATAAGGAGCCACGGATTGCTCTTGATGGCGTTATGGAGACGCGGGGATATGGCAAAACCATTCTGCGCCTTATCTATGGCGTCATCAAACAAACGTTGCCACGCCCATGCGCCATGCCTCTCATGGGCATGCTCAAGCATCGCCAATAACCCCGGCACACCTACCGCCATACCGCTGGAACTCGCTTCCATAAACCCTAAGGCTGTGCCTGTGTCATCCAAAAAGGCATCCTGCGGCATGGCGTCTGGCGCTTCCTCTCGCCCATCATAGACAAACAGGCTGTTCGATGCCTTCTCGTAATAAAGAAGAAAGCCACTTCCCCCTATCCCCGATGATTGCGGTTCTACGACATTCAGCACCATCTGAGCAATAATCGCGCCATCGATGGCGCTAGCACCCTTGTCAAGAGCCGCCCATGCCGCATGAGTCGCCAGAGGATTCGCCGTCGATACCATCCATTGACGACCATAGACCGACTCCACATCATGGCGAAACAGACGCCCGCCCTCAGGCGAGTCACCACTCAAAGACTCACCATGCTGTGCCTCCAAACCCTCACAGCCATAAAATAGACCCGCCATAGCAAGAACAATGGTAAAACGCATAATAGGCCGTCCACACCACATCACTCTGTCTCTCCTGTCTCACGTCACACCCCCATTCATACGACCCGTCATATCCGCCCCTGTCATATCCACCATGACAACACCATCATCCCCGCAACGTATCACCATAGCACAGCTGCAACAGCATAAAAAGGGTGGAAAAAAACCGCCTCTCGTCTGCTTGACGGCTGCCACATACCCAATCGCCCATATCATCGACCCCCATTGTGACGTCATCCTTGTAGGCGACTCCTTAGGCATGACCCTCTATGGCATGGACTCAACCCACCACGTCACCATAGACATGATGAGCGCCCACGGCCAAGCGGTGATGCGCGCCAGCACCCACGCATGCGTCATTATCGATATGCCAGCCTCCTCATGTCAATCAACGCCACAACACTGCCTCAATGACGCACAACGCCTTCTCCATGAAACACACGCATGCGCCGTCAAAATTGAAGGCGGCGCTGAGGCAACTGAGACCATCGCCCTCCTGTGCGCCCATCATATCCCCGTGATGGGACATATCGGCCTCATGCCACAATATGTCTCTCATCCCCAAGACTATCGCGTGCAAGGACGCAACGCCAGCGAAGAGAAAAAAATTATCGATGACGCCATCGCCGTAGAAAAAGCCGGCGCCTTCGCTGTCGTCATCGAAAGCTGCTTCGAACATATCGCCCACCATGTGACAGAACGCCTCACCATCCCCACCATCGGTATTGGGGCATCATACCATTGCGACGGGCAAATCCTCGTCACAGAGGATATGATAGGACTCTATCGCGCTTTCTCACCCCAATTTGTGCGTCACTACGCCCAGATAAGCGATAGCATCGACCAAGCTGTGCGCCAATATGCCCATGATGTGCGCCATCGACAATTTCCAGAAAAAAAACACTGCTACGACCGCAACGCGCCGCCTCACCCAAAAACATAGAGACCAAAACACCAGCGCCATCCTATGCTTATCATACGCACCCTCCATGACCTCGAACGCACATGCGCCCTATGGCGACAACAACAACACACCATCGCCCTTATCCCGACCTTAGGCGCCCTCCACGACGCCCATGGCCATCTTATGCATGTCGCACGTTCTCACGCCCATAAACGTATCGTGAGCATCTTCCTCAATCCCACCCAATTCGCCCCCCATGAAGATTTGCGCCAATACCCACACACGCCAGAACAAGACATCGCTTGTGCCAAAGCACAAGCCATCGACGCCCTCTTCATGCCCCCCACAGACCTCATATATCCTCAAGATTTTGCCACATCCATCACCATGCCCACGCACACACGCCATTTCTGCGCACGCTATCGGCCACACCACTTCCCCGCTGTGCTCACCGTTGTCGCTCGCCTCTTGATGCTCGTCAAGCCTGATATTGGCGTCTTTGGCGAAAAAGACTACCAACAGCTCCGCCTTATCCAACAACTCGTCAAAGATATGCACATGCCTATCACCATTCTTCCCGTCCCCACTTATCGCCATGATGACGGACTCGCCTTCTCGTCACGCAACGCCTATCTGGACGACACGCAACGCGCACGCGCCCCCCTCCTCTATAAAACCCTCCTCACGACACAACGCGCCATCCAACAAGGACAGGACATCACCAAGTGCATAACACACGCCCAACAACAGCTCCGCACCCACGGCTTCGACCCCATCGACTATATCGACCTCTGTGATGGACGCACCCTCACCCCAACGACAACACGCCACAAAGACTGCCGATTACTTGCCGCCGCATGGCTCGGCACAACACGCCTTATCGATAATGTGCCACTCTAAAATTGCTTGCCTATCATGGCATCCACAGAATACGCGCCGCTCCCCTTGAAAAACACGGACAGCAAAACGATAAGCCACATAAGACTATATTCATAGCCATTGCTCGTTATGAAAAATCCCTTCTCCCAATGAACAAAGCCAACAATGCCCGCCATGAGAGCAATCGCGCCTAGCGCCGCCGCACGCGTCCATAAACCAATGACAATACACGCACCAAAAACGACCTCAACAAGCACGACAAGCCACGCCAAGAGCTCAGGCACAGGCATGCCTAACGAGCCCCCCAACCACGCCGCAAATCTATCCGTGCCTCCTATCTTTTTTATCCCATGGGGGATAAGAAAGCCTCCCGCCACAATACGCAAGAGCACATCCGTGAAACGAACGCCCATGCCATATACCGACCCTAACCCCGAAAAAATCAATAAAGGCTCTCTGAATCGTGTCATCATGTTACACATCCTCATACAAAATATCACCAAACCCACCCCATCTCCCGTCCCCGCACACACCTATTCTAGATGGGCTTTTCGTGAAAATCAAGAAAACTCTTGCGCTAACGCCCCTTGTAAGAGACGCGTCGTCTCACCAATGGAGAGCGCCTTGTCCCCGCAACGAACGACTGGCACAATCCCTATGACAGCATTGGTGAGAAACATCTCCTCGCTCTCTTCCACGCGCCCTCGCATGCTCTCCTCTTGCCTCACAACCACCCCCATATCCCGCGCCAAGGCGATGGCAACATCCCTCATCACACCTTTGACGCCACAATGATGGAGGAGGGGCGTATACCACGTCCCGCACCAACGTAAAAATACATTGCACATGACGGCTTCCACCAACATGCCTTCCCCATCAAAAAGAAGGCTGTCATAGATAGACTCGTCACACCATTCTTGGCGCGCCAAGACCTGCTCTAAACGACTCATATGCTTAATCCCTGCTAAACGGGCGTGACGCGCCAAACATCCATGACCATAGCGCACATGGACACCAGCCTCAGCAAGCCCGCGATAATATCCCGAGTCATAAGGCGTCACCATGACGATACGCCGTGGGGTGACAAGGGGCGGCGGCTTGTAGCCTCGACCACCACTGCCACGGGTATACATCCACTTAATGATATGACGCTCCCCATCCCTGCCAACAAGAAGGCGCGCTATGTCCTCCTCGAGACATGAACGCGCTAAGAGGGGTAACGCCAATCGCTCACATCCCGACAGAAAACGTTGCCAGTGCCTCTCGAAAAAGGCAATCCTCCCCTTATAGGCCACAGCTGTCTCGAACACACCATCGCCATAGGCAAGCCCTCTGTCCCATAAGAGCGACTCATCCACAGATTGCCCGCCATTGACCAAAACATTTGCCGTCATATGCCTACCCTGTCGCCTATCCCGCTACGGCATTGACCATGCCACGCGCTTTTGCCCGCGTTTCTTCAAGCTCTTGCTCGGCAACGGACTCAGCAACAATGCCACCACCCGCACGAAACGTCAGCTCCCTGCCATCACAAACAATCGTCCTAATCAAAATGTTCATGTCAAGGCTACCATCATGATTCACATACCCCAATGAACCTGTATAGGGACCACGACCGCCATGCTCTAACTCAGCCAATATCTCCATACAACGCAATTTGGGACAGCCTGTTATCGTGCCACCCGGAAATAATGCCTCTAAAACATGCGCTACCGACGCCTGTGCTGACAGAACACCTCGCACATTCGACACAATATGGTGGACATGCGCATAAGATTCGACAATCATCATTTCATCCACAGACACACTCCCCGCACGACATATCTTCGAGAGGTCGTTGCGTTCTAAATCCACCAGCATGATATGCTCTGCTCTCTCTTTGGGATGGGCGAGAAGTTCTTCCTTCTTTTCCCTATCCATATCCCTGTTGAGACGTGGACGTGTGCCAGCGATAGGACGAGTCTCTATGACCCCATGCCTATCCACCCGCACAAGACGCTCGGGGGAAGAACTAATAACCGCCTGTATCCGCGCTCCATCTCCCGCCTTCTCCTGCTCCCCTTGATGACACCATGTCGCTAATGCCGCGAAAGGGGCGGGATTATGGCGCGCTAAACGCTCGAATATGTCCGCCGCTGTCATATCCTCATGACATAGGCCACGCCACAGACGCGATAAATTCACCTGAAAGACATCCCCCGCATAAATATACTCGATGCACCGCTTGAATGCCCGCATATACAAGGCCTCCTCGTCTTCTCGCATATGGATGGAAGGTAACGGCATAGACTGCTCGCGCTCCCCCCCTGTCCTCGCACAAGCACAAGCCCGCACATCCTCCTCCATCTGCGCCACAGACATGGCAGCGTCCTCACCGCCCTCATGCATCGCCCACAATCGATGGCGCTGATGGTCGTAAATAAGAGCCGCCGCACAGCGGGTCGCACACGCATCAGGCAATGATTGAGGAGGCGAAGGAAGAATCAGATGACGCTCCCATTGTTCTATTAATTCATACCCCACATAGACAAACCACCCACCACGAAACGGAATCTCTGCTCCAGCGCACGCCCTCTCGCCATAGGCCCCATAGGCCGCCCATATGTCACGCTCCAAACGCCATTGCTGGACGACATAGGCTAAAAAATTGTCTTCCCTCACAACAACACCATCATGAGAAATGCCACGTCCTCGATGGAAGATAATCTCAGAACGAGGGCAAGCGAATAAAATGCTATAGCGCCCACTTTCCCCACTCGATGCCGTGCTCGCACAAAGATGGGGGTAATGCTCACGCCTTCGACGATGGACGGCAAGCAACAAAGATAAGCCACACTGAGGTAACCCCTCACCCTCCATTGACAAAAGACGTATCACAAGAGCCATCAACCATCCGTCATCTCGAGTGCGTCATAAAGACGAAAGGGGCTATGGACATGGTTTACGGAAGGGCTTGAGGAAGGGCTTACGGCAGGACAACCACGGCGTGGAGCCGAGGGGAGTCGAACCCCTGACCTCGTCATTGCGAACGACGCGCTCTCCCAACTGAGCTACGGCCCCGTGACCGATACACCCATACCATAAAATACAACGCATAGAAATGCTAGGACGCTCTCTTCCCATATCACTTTACATGTCACTCTACATGTCACTCGAGCGTCATGAAAGGCGACCACACGGCATAGCGCCCATGAAAAGGAATCGTCAAAGGAAACCCTTGCTGGGTGTCAATATCAAGCACCTTCAAACGATACATCTTACGTTGTTGTCCCTGCTGCAACTCACCCCTCTCGGCATAGAGCAAGCAACAACCGCTGGGCGCCCACCCTATGTGGGGCGCTATATCACCTCGTAGCACAATGGTCTCCTTCCCCGTCATGCTATCAAACGTCCCCATCTCTCCCTCAGTACCCGTTCCCTCAGCACCCGCCCCATCAGAACCCATATGACGATAAAAGGCAAAAAAACCATCACGATGGGGAGCATGGACAATCATATCATAAGGACGAACGGGCTGGTGAGGTAAGGGAACGATGTTGTCTTGCGGGTCTTGCGCACCATCACGCCACGCCTCTGGAAGAGGCACCGTATACAACGCCGTCACACCGCCCCTATCCGATAAAAAAGCGACTCTGTCGCCACGCCCGTATAACGTAGGCGACCAATCAGTCGCCGTATCATCCGTCAAAGCCATACGCTGTCCCGTCTTGAGATGAAACATCATAATGTCCTCCTTCCCATCAACCATAGCACCCATCACCAGTGACGTATGGGAGTCCACCCATATGAAGGGGGCGTGACGTCCTTCCACCATATCAATATACTCATGACGCCCCGTCGAGAGGTCGAAGACAAAAAAGCGCATCGAATGACCCTGAGCAAGGACATAGAGAAGCTCCTCACTATCGCCTAAAAAAAGAGGGAAAGACGTGTTATCGTGCCAGCGCGCAATGAAACGATGATTGCCACCATTGACATCCATCACCGCCAGCCACCGCCTGATCTCCCCTGTCCTCCCTGCTCCAAATTCAGCAATATACGCTATGCGTGTCGGAAAATCGCTCTTACGTCCCAACGCCATGTGATAAAGGTCATCGCTCACAAAATGCGCCAATTTAGAGAGCGCATAGCGACGCGCTTGATACCGATTTCCTCCTAAATAACGCTCTGTGTCCACATCCCAAAAGCGAAGGGATAACGTGAGGCGCCCATGGTGGGCATGCATAGCACCATGCATGACGATGTCTATGTCGTTCTCACGCCACCAGCCATAATCTGGCACGTCCCGAAGGCTTCGATAAAAAATCCTGACATCCAACCTGCCATCCAAGCCCATATTCTTGACGACAATGTTACCAAGAGCAATCATCGCCCCTTCACCATCCTCTTCATCCTCAGTGCCACCATAAGACAAAACAAGCGCCACCGATTGGCGCGCCGCACCCGCCACCACAGGTATCGTCTCAGCATAGCCCCCCTTATGGGTCGCGTCATGAAGAGTGCCCAAGACACAAAGCGCCACAAAAAGGCCTCGACTCCAGCTGTGCGCGCACCACGCCTTTACTCTCCGCGCATATTGCGCGCCGAAAACTCGATATCTATTTCCTGCCATAAAGGATAGTCCTCCTCCTTAAAGTGAATCTTACGACATAGGGGATGTTTGATGGCATGAAGAATACTCTCATACACTCTATAGTAAGATGGGCTTTCATCGATCCTCTCCTTTCCTTCGAAAACACTGCCAACAATATGTCCCTCCTTATTGATACGAAGCCTGACACCAATGACGATGTCGCCATCAGAAAAATCTAACAATGTGGGCTGACGCCAGCAATCCTGAAAATGTCTCTGTATGGTCTGATAGTTGCCAATAATCAAGCCATTGTCAAAGGCGATTAAATCTCGAGGATAGATACGTTCGGCATAAGGACGCACGGGACGCGGAGGAACATCCGTATGACGAAAAAGCACTTTTGGCGGCTGACTGGGACGAGGAACATAGGGCGGAATATGAACAGAGCCTAAAACCATCTCATCCTCACCCCTCTGCTCTCGCAAACCAACCCCCGGACCATAACCAATATCAACAACAATCTCCTCGTAACTCTCAGGCAATTCAGTCTCATGCCCTATGGATGACGCCCAAAAAAATGACACAAGAAACATCCCATGGAAGAGGAAAGAGAGTAATCCCGCCTGTCTCATTCTCTCGTATCTCCTTCGCCATAGAGTGAGACCAACACCATACGACGAAATCCCGCCTCCTTAATCAATCCCAATATCTGCATGATACGCCCATAATCCTGTTGCGGGTAGGCAAAGAGACGCACCAACATCTCTGACGACCCTTCCTCCCGATAATGCTCTAATTCCTGACGAAACAAACGCACATCTTTAGCAACACCATCAATATGGATAATCCCCTTCTCATCCAACGCAATATCTAAATGCTGTGCCGCCACCGCCAATTCTGCCGATGGAGTCGTCTGCCATAAGACGCGCTCGGACAGCGCAAAGGACGACGCCAAGAGACTAGCCCACAGCCCTAACATCCACAATAAAGATGTGTTGTCGCCTTGATAAAACAAGGGGTAGCGCTTGTGGCGTGTGTGGCGCGCCTCTCTGACAGTCATCATCGTCTATGCTCTCCCTTCACTTTTTGTCATTGAGGCGACGCGCCAGCATCATGCTCAGATGCTCGATAAAATTCTCTAAACGCCCATACAAATGACGCAACACACTCGCCACGCCGTTATAGCCAAGCAACGCCATCAACCCAAGCCCTAAGCCCATGACCATCACCATCAATGCCTCCATCAACGCCACCTCCGCCCATTGCGACTCAAAGCCCACGGCTTGTAGGGATTTCTCCTCTCGAAAGGCCTCCAACATCCTCCACAAACCCGCCAATAAACCCAACGATGGCGATGCGGATGCGCATGTAGCAAGCCACCCTATACGCTTATCCAACGAAAAAAATAACCGATTCAGTTCAATCCCCATGAGCTTGCTTAAATAGCCATGCCAACCCTCCCCATGGGCACGCAAATCCGACTCTATGATCAGACGATACTCATGCATCCCCAACATGAAAAGATCCTTTGTAGGATATGACGCCTGCTCCTTCGTGGCTTCATAATAATCCTCCAAAGAGACACAATCCCAAAAGCCCCGCTCGAATCCTTCATGGAGACGCAACACACGCCATAGTGTAATGCCTTTATCAAGAAGAACCCACCATAACCATATGGACAGAAGAAAAAAGAAAACACTGATAATATGGACGCCGCCATGGGCATTGAGCCATAAATCCCCCCATCCCAACATCGATACCTCCTTCATGGCGACACCATCCTTGATAGCACAGAGAACATCTTCTCTGGGAGGGCCTTGACATCCATAGACTCGGCTGAAACACACGCCAACTTGACCCGCGCATCAAAGAGCATATCCTCCTCTCGCCTCAATATCTGTCGCATCTCAAAAGAGGCGCGCTTCACGCCACAGAGTGACGTCTCCATCATGACACAATCATGCAACATGGCCGGCATGCGGTAATCAGCGCACACATGCACCACCACAAAGACGCAACCCTCATGCCTCGCCACCCCATGCATGTCCTCAGCAACGGAGCAGCATCGCAAAAACTCACTACGGGCGCGCTCGGCAAAATAGAAATACCGCGCATAATACATAACACCACCCGCATCCGTATCCTCGTAATAGACACGCAAAGGAAAGACATGGCACTTTCCATCCATCACACCCGTTGGCGCATACATCCCCTGTCTCTTACCCATCATCATGCCCTCTCATATCATCGTTATCGTCTTGTCCCTATCGTATGATGCATAGTCCTTGCGCCTCCTATGACAAAAAGGCTTCTTGTGTATCACCCCGCTCAGGAGACGTTTTCCCCAACACATGCCAGCCTTGCCGTGTCAAGAGCCGACCACGTTTGGTGCGCTGAACGAACCCTTTCTGTATCAAGAAAGACTCGATGACATCTTCAACCACATCCCTTTGCTCCGACAGCACCGCCGCCAAAGCCTCCACACCAGCAGGACCACCGCCATAATTGTCAGCCAAACAAAGCAAATAACGCTTATCCATGCCGTCAAGGCCCACACCATCAATCCCCATAGACGCCAGCGCACGTTGTGCCACCGTCTTACTTATAACCCCTTCACCCTCCATATCAGAAAAATCACGAACACGGCGCAAAAGACGCAACGCCACCCGTGGCGTCATACGAGAACGAGAGGCGATCTCATAAGCCGTGCCATCGCCCAATGTTATGCCACAACGCATGGCATAACGAGTCAACAAACGCTCTAAAGAGTCTGAGTCGTAAAATTGCAAATGCAGAGGAATGCCAAAACGCTCACGCAAAGGGCGCGTAATCAACCCCGAACGCGTGGTCGCGCCAACCAACGTAAACGGATTCAAATCCACACGCACACTACGCGCCGAGACACCAGCCCCAAGCATAATGTCTAACTGACCATCCTCCATCGCTGGGTAAAGAATCTCCTCCACAGAGGGCGACAAGCGATGAATTTCATCGATGAATAACACATCACAAGCCTCCAAACTCGTCAACAAGGCCGCCAAATCACCGCCCCTCAATAGAACCGCGCCCGATGTCTGACGAAAACCAACGCCAGCATGGGAGGCGATGAGACGCGCTAATGTCGTCTTGCCAAGCCCAGGAGGACCACACAACAACACATGGTCTAACGCCTCGTGGCGTTTCTTCGCCGCATGGATAAACACATGCAAATTCTTCTTGATAGCGTCTTGTCCGATGAATTCGTCAAAGAGACGAGGACGCAAGGCTTTCTCTTGCTCTTCCAACAGACGCTCTCGCCCCTCACCCACATGGCGAGAAACAATACGGGACGAGGCTGTCGCCGCCCCCCTTGTCACCTCTGTCGTCAGCTTTGTCATGCGTCTAAGACCCTCAAGGCACTTTTGACCATCATCGAGACCGTCTCCTCCCCTCTCACCTTCTCTACCGCCCTGCGCGCATCGTCCCGCCTATACCCTAAATGGACAAGGGCAGAAAAAGCATCCTCCTCCATAGAAGACCACGCACGCCCTACACCAGAGGCCAGAACATCAGCACCGACTAAGGACTCTACCTTCCCTTTTAACTCATGGCATAGGCGATTGGCAACCTTGTCACCGATACCATGCACACGCCGAAAAATGCTCTTATCCTGACGACATACCCCATCAATAAGAGCCTCCTCGCCAAGCAATGATACAACACGCATCGCCAACGTCCCACTCACGCCATGAACAGAGCGGACAAGACGAAATAACACCCTCTCATGATAAGAAGCAAAACCATAAAGAACAAACGTATCATCGCGACTCATGGTCTCCACAAAAATCGTGACATTCTCAACACCATCAGGCACGCCCATCGCCACACGACGCACACGCTCCGTCACACGCAGTTGATAACCCACCCCCCCCACATCGAGGATGACATCCTCATCCTCAACGACAAAAAGCGTCCCCGTTAAGCGTCCTATCATCACACATTCCTCCCCATGCGCCCACCAGAATGATGCTGGGCATGACAGAGAGCCACCGCTAAAGCATCGTAAAAATCCTCTTTTCTTCCCTTAGGGGCACGAGGAAGCACCATCATCACCATCTTCATCACCTGTTCCTTATCGCCATGGCCATGACTCGTGAGGCTACGCTTTATCGTATTAGGCGCATAGCATGCCACAGAGACACAGGCACATCCCGCAGCCGCCAATAACGCGCCACGCGCCATCCCCAAAAGAAGAGACGACTTGGCATTGTCCGTCCTCACAAAACTCTCCTCCATCGCCACCATATGAGGCTTCCATACATGGATAATCTCCACCACGCGACGATATAAAAAAGCGAGGCGCACAGAAATATCCTCCTTCACAGGCGGCGTGATGATACCACCATCCCTGTACTCCATGGCATGGCGCACATCATCGATGACACCCCAACCACTATGACGTAGGCCTGGGTCAATGCCAAGAATGCGACACCTAAGAGCGCGACACTCAAGACGAGACGTATCAAGAGCAACAGACACCATAGCCCCTTGTCAGCCTATCATGGGTCATCAGCTCTCCCCGTCAAAACGATGGTTAGCAAAAAAGGCACTGATGTCTTCATTGTCCTCCAATTGCTCCTCTAACAGCTGTATTTTCATGGCAAGGTCGGTCGATGACACAGGGACAAAAGAGAGCGGACGCCACACCAAACATGCATGCTCTGCCTCACCATACGTTGCCTCTAATTGCCCATATATCGTGTGAAATGCCTCCTTCGCCACACGCACAATATACCGATGTGCCTCCTCCTCGATATCCAACGCCCCTTTATCGATGGCATCCTCCATCAAGCGTTCTCCGTCTATGGACTGAGAAGGAAACACGATAACCCCCTCATGCTCGAAACCATGAATGACACTCCCGCCATCGGCGAGATGCCCCCCGCCCTTATGGAAAATAGCACGTATGTCCGATGCCGTTCGATGACGATTATCGGTCTGTGCTTCAATGACAAAGGCAACCCCACTGGGGCCAAACGCTTCATAGAGCACATCCTGATAGTTGTCTTGCGCTGATGATGCCCCCTCAGCACGACTGATAGCGCGCGTGATAACATCCTTGCCAAGATTAGCGCTTCGTGCCCGAGACAACGCTAAGCGCAAACGAGCATTTGCCGATACATCACCGCCACCAGAACGCACCGCGACAACAATCTCACGAATAAGACGCCCATGCATCGCCGCCCTCTTCTTATCCTGCGCACCCTTTCGATGCATGATGTTCTTGTATTTGGAATGTCCTGCCATCGTCTATCACATGCTTATCATACGCACGCTCATTGGTCCTCCCTTACCTTATGTGCTCATCCCTCGTCATCATAGCATGATGTTGCCATCATCTCCATAGCTTGACAAAAACAACACACCC
>JACONL010000008.1:0-33460 GCA_014332745.1 Alphaproteobacteria bacterium GM7ARS4
ACCCTCTATATCATTTTTGAACGACTCGCCACAAAACAATGGACTCTCGATGAACGACTCACCGTCAGCGAAAGAGCATGGCGTCATAAAGGATCGCGCATGTTCCTAGAGGTCGGTCATTCTGCTACCATTGAGGATTTAGTGCGTGGTATCATTGTCCAATCAGGCAATGACGCATGTATCGTCATTGCCGAAGCCATCTCTGGCCATGAAAGAGTGTTTGCGCGCCATATGACAGAAAAAGCCCGTGCTTTGGGATTGACAAAGAGCCACTTTACGAACAGCACAGGATGGCATGACGAAGGCCATGTGACAACGGCAGAGGATGTCGCCCACCTTGCCCGCGCCCTGATACGCGACTTTCCTCAGTACTACCACTATTTCCGCCAAAGAGCTTTCCGCTATAACGCCATATGGCAACATAATCGCAATGAATTGCTGGGCCATTATGGGGGCGCTGATGGCTTGAAAACAGGCTATACCCTCAAGGCTGGCTATAGCCTCGTGGCGTCAGCACAGAGGCAGGGACGTCGTCTTATCCTCGTCCTCTCGGGAATTCGACATGAAGATGACCGCCTGAGAGAAGCGCGAAGATTGCTGGACTGGGGTTTTAAACAGTTAGAATTGTCTTCTCCGTGCTGTCCCTAGGGACACACCGCCAAACGCCATGTCACCTATACGACATCCTCCATTCATCACCTTCGAAGGACTCGATAATAGTGGTAAAACGACCCAGCAAAAACGCCTCGCCCAATGGCTACGACACCGCCATATCGATGTGGTAGCCACAAGAGAGCCCGGCGGAACGCCTCTGGCAGAGCAGATACGCTCTCTCCTCTGTGACCCTCACATCCAGTGCCAACCCCTCAGTGAGCTCTTACTTCTGTACGCGGCACGCTATGAGCATATTCATACATGTCTTAAACCAGCACGTCTCAGGCATGCATGGGTGCTGTGTGACCGCTTCATCGACTCGAGCCTATGCTATCAAGGAGCAGGAATGGGAGTCGATAGCGGTGTGATAGACACCCTACGCACCATCATCGCCCATGAATGGACGCCACACAGGACATTTATCTTAGATATCCCCGCACAAAACGTTTTACAACGTGAGAAGGACGGTCGTCCTACAGCACGCTACGAACAGATGGGGCATGCTTTTTATGAGCGTGTCCGCGCATGCTTTCTGACTCTGGCGCGCCAAGAACCCCATCGCTGTGTGGTCATCGACGGATTGGCAGAGGAAGAGTCCATCGCCTACACCATCCAACAAGACATCACAAAGCATTTCCTTAACGCCTCACCATGTCCATCTCTTTAGACTCCCTCCCGCCGACACTCTACGGACACAAGCATTGCGAAGAAGCATTTCGCACAGCCTATGACTCAGGGCACATGCACCATGCGTGGCTTTTGCACGGAGAGGAAGGCATAGGAAAAACGTGTCTTGCCTATAAAATCGCTGCCTTTGTCTTAGGCGCCAATAGAGACGCCGCACCCTATCTTGCCGACATTGATAAGAACAATCCTGTTATCAAGCGCATGCATGGAGGAAGTCACCCCCACTTTCTCCTCATCACTGGTGACAAAACAAGACGCAATAAGGCATCATCGCCCATTACAATAGACGCCATACGCGCCATCCATGAATTCCTCAGCGTAAAGCCCAGCGCGCATGCCATGAATGTCGTTCTCTTAGACAATTTTCGTGATGTCGTGCTACAAGCATCCCATGCCCTCCTGAAGATACTGGAAGAACCCCCATCTCGAAGCCTCTTTCTCATCACCACAGAACATGCCTCCCTTGTGCCAGCAACCATTCGCTCTCGTTGTCGTCTCGCACGTTTGTCTCCCCTGTCGCAAGAAGCCTTCTCCTCCTATCTGACAGCCCACCATAAGAACATCACACAAGACCATGAAGACCTCTATCATCTCAGTGCGGGCGCCCCAGGACGCCTCCACCATTGGCTATCCCCGAAAGCACTGAGCCTTTACCAAGAACTGAAGCCTTTGATGACAAGCATCACGCAATCCTCTTTCGACCATATGTCCCTCACGCGCTATCTTCACCATATGGAGAAACTCATGCTCTCTGACGCACAGGAAGACAGTATGTCACTGTGGCGTCTTTTTTGGGATTATGTGTTTTACTGGCTCCATGACACCATGACGCACAGCCATCCTTTTGAGAAGAAGGCTCTCTTCACCCTGTGGGATGAGCTCCTGACATTACGTCAGCAAGGCACAGCTCTCCATCTTGCCCCAAGCCAAATCATTGTGACGGCTTTTTCTTACATACATACAGCATGGACGACAGACAAGGGACAGACATGAATTCTTATTGCTACGTGACAACACCCATTTACTACGTCAATGACAATCCGCATATAGGGCATGCCTATACAAGTATCGCATGTGATGTCTATGCCCGCTTCCAACGTATGCAAGGTAAAAAAGTGCTCTTCCTCACGGGTAGTGATGAACACGGACAAAAGGTGGAGAAGGCGGCAAGACGATTTGGCTATGACCCGCAACAATTCACAGACATGATGTCAAAGAAGTTCGAGCAATTGGCGGAATGCCTCAATATCAGCCCTGATGACTTTATCAGGACAACCCAAGAGCGCCATCAACAAGGCGCTGTCGCCTTGTGGAAAGCCTTAGTGGCGCATGGTGACATTTATCTTGGGACATATCAAGGGTGGTATTCTGTCCGCGATGAGCATTTCATCAATGATAGCGATGTCGTGAAAGATGACAAAGGCACAGGACGTAGCCTACAGGGTGAAAAGGTGGAATGGCTAGAAGAAGAGAGCTATTTTTTCCGCCTTTCACATTGGCAGGACGCATTGCTCGACCACTATAAAAAACATCCCGACTCCATCGCACCCCCATCGCGCATGAAAGAGGTGATGACCTTCATCGAACAAGGCTTACAAGATATTTCCATATCCCGCACGACCTTTTCTTGGGGAATCGATGTCCCGCCATCGCCCCATAAGCCCGCCTTGGCAACAAAAAAACATCACGTCATGTATGTATGGATTGACGCGTTGGCAAACTATCTGTCAGCGTTAGGCTACCCTGATTGGGATGACCATAAACATCATTTCTGGCCAGCATCCCTCCATATGATTGGCAAAGATATTCTCCGCTTCCATGCTGTGTATTGGCCAGCCTTTCTTATGGCGGCACAACTCCCGCTCCCAGCACGCATTTTTGCCCATGGATGGTGGACCAATGAAGGAGAAAAAATATCGAAATCCTTAGGCAATGTCATCGACCCTTTTAGCCTCTGTCGAGAGTGGGGAAGTGATGTCATACGCTATTTCCTCTTGCGTGAAATTCCCTTTGGCAGTGATGGCAATTTCTCGAAACACTCCCTGATGCAACGCGCCAACAGCGACCTCGCCAATGGAATAGGCAACCTTGCTATGCGCGTCCTGACCCTCGTGCAACGCCATTGCGATGGGAAAGTGCCGAACCCTTCCCATCTCCAGACCATGGATGATAAAGCATTCTTAAAAGAGATAGAGAGCCTCTATCCGCGCGTGCGTAAGTCCCTAGAAGAGCAAGCGTTCCATACAGCACTACACCATATATGGCATAGCATTTCCCTATCAGATGGCTATATCGACCGACAACAACCATGGGCCCTGAAGAAAAAAGATGTGAAGCGCATGCATCACGTGCTGTATGTCTTGTTGGAAGCGCTCTGTTCCATTGCCCTCACGTTATTGCCCTTTATGCCAAACGCCATGGGGCGCTTATGTTCCTTCCTCGCCATTCCCGACTCACAACGTTCCTTCGGTGACACGAACGTTCTGCGCGTTGGAGAGAGACTCCCCCCTCCTCAACCACTCTTTCCAAGAAAGTCATAATGGCACAGACGCTCGCCCATCCACCCACCAAGCCCCTCTGGCCCCTCTGAATGTCCCATGAAGAAGAACTTGTCTATTGTTGATAGCCATTGTCATCTCGATTGGCATAGTTTTTCCCATGAACAGCAGGCAACGATCCGTCGTGCGTCCCATGCTGGCGTTGAGACAATGTTGTCCATCAATACCCATATTCATTCCTTTCCCCGCCTACGTGCCATGGCCGAGACATATCCTCAGGTCTGGTGTAGCGTTGGCATTCATCCTTGCTATGTGGAGGAAGAGGGCATTGACGAAGAGAGCCTCTTCGATACGCTCTGTGCCCATGGGCGTCACGAGAAAGTCATCGCCTTTGGTGAGACAGGATTAGATTACAAAGACACAAGGGAGAATGCCCGCAAGCAAAAACGTCTTCTCACCATTCATTTGGAAGCGGCATGCCATTGTGATATTCCCGTTGTTATCCATATGCGTGAGGCAGAGGAAGACACCATCCGCCATATCGGCTCTTTTTACAAGAACAACAAGACACTGCGTGGCGTCATTCATTGTTTTAGTGGCTCGAGACATTTTGCTGAACAAGCATTATCGTGGGGATTTTTCATTTCTGTGTCTGGCCTCATCACCTACCCATCATGCGCGTTTCTTCTTCCCATCATCAAGGATGTCGTGCCGCTATCGAGACTCTTGCTCGAGACGGACTCTCCATTTCTTGCGCCTCCCCCCCATCGGGGCAAACGTAACGAACCTGCCTTCATCATCCACACATTGGCAAAGACGGCGTCGTGTAAAAATATATCTCAACAAGAGCTGGCACAAGCCACAACGGACAACTTCTTTACCCTTTTCACAAAAGCGAGAACGCAAAGATGAAAATCACCATTCTTGGTTGTGGTGCGTCAGGAGGTGTCCCCCTCATAGGTCCTCATTGGGGCGCATGTGACAGCAGAGAGCCTAAAAATTGGCGGCGGCGTTCATCTATCCTCATCGAGGATAAAGGCTGTATCCTACTGGTGGATGCAACACCTGATGTGCGTATGCAGCTCATCGATGCCGGCATATCCCATGTGGATGCCTTGTTGCTGACCCATAGCCATGCTGACCATATTAATGGTTTGGATGATATGCGCATGCTCAACAATGCCATGCAACGTCCCATCGCGCTCTATGCCACAAAAGAGACCTTCGAGGAGGTCAAGCAACGTTTCCCTTATATTTTCCGCACACCTTCAAGGAATAAGGAAGGACGATTTTTCAAACCTTGCTTTATCTCGCATATCATCACAATAGGCAAGACGTTCTCTGTTAACGGATTGGATATCGTGCCTGTGCGCCAAGACCACGGCGTCTGCCAAACGGTGGGCTTTCGTTATCAAAACATGGCATACTCGCCAGACGTTGTAAGACTGCCAGAGGAATCCCTCGCCCAGTTGCGCGGGCTGTCCTTGTGGATCGTCGACTGCCTTCGCGAGAAACCCTCACCAACCCATGCGCACCTTGAGCGCGTGATAAAATGGACCAATTCCTTAAAACCAAAACACGTGCTTCTTACACATATGAGTCATGAGAGCGATTATAGCACGCTCAAACATCGTGCGCCAAAGCCGATAGAGCCAGCATGGGACGGCATGGTCGTAGAATTATGACGGGAAGGACGCATGGAAAAAAAGACAGGGTATGAACGTGATTTTTATGTCTTTTCTTGACACCTAAAGCATAGAGAGCTATAATCATGGTATGAGAGTTCGACAGGGAATGGTAGGTGAGAACGCATGGATGCACAGCACTTAAAGAATTTCAAGCGCGTCAAGGATTTACGCGCAATATGGCCCGGTGGGCGTGAGGACTTTTTAGCGTGGCTAAAAAAAGACGAGAATTTCCATGCGTTGGGTGATTGTTTGTCCATGGACCTCAAGCTGTTAGATGACGACTCTTTGAAAAAGAATCTGGGGGCAGATGTTCTTGGCAAAGCACGAGACGATAAAGGGCACGACCATATTGTCATGATTCAAGTGCGTTTGGAGGATAGTTCTGATAGCGATGTTGGTACTATTCTTACAAATGTTGTGAACGTGGATGTCCCTTACTTGACGGTGGTTTGGGTGGCGACGCCTTTTGCCGAGAGGCATAAGAAAACGCTCAACTGGCTCAACAGCAAGACAGATGAGAGTATCACGTTTTGCGGCGTGGACCCTGGCATATGGACGATCGGTGATTCTGACCCTGCCATATGGTTTGATGTCGTCTCTTCATCTCCCCATTTCCACAAGAGCGCATCAACGCCGTCGCCGGCCAAGGAGGAGGGGAAGAAGGACAATGTGTCCTCTGGCGTGAAAGCTGACAATGTTGTGTTGCCTAAGGATATGGGACGCGAGGCGGTCGCTGGCGTGGTGGCGTCGTCGCCTCTGCCACGGGATGCCCTGATTAAGAAATACTGGGTTGCATTTCGGGCGTTCATGGAACAACAGGGGAGCAAGATTGGTTTGCCTGAGCCGTCTTCCAATGAGTGGACGAGTTACAGCATTGGCTGTCATAATTTTTATCTTATGGCTGTCATCAAGTTCGCCAACAAAAAGGAGCTTCCAGACTCGTCTATCTCTGTTGTGCTTTTATGTCAGGGTCCCAGTGCGTCGAAAAACTTTAACTTGCTTCTCAAGCATAAGGAAAAGGTGGAGTGGGAGATAGGGGTTAATCTGGAATGGCGTGAGTTGCGTCGTGAGCCTCAATCCCATGACATTGCCCATGTCATGTTGGCAAAGAACACAGATCCTTCCGATGAGAGCATATGGCCACAACAGCATAAATGGCTGTTAGAGACTTTAGAGAAATTTGATACGGCTTTCCGCCCTCGTACGAAGATGATTGACTCGCTGGAGAAATTTAGCCCTGATACGCCCAGCAGCTTCAAGGAAGGTATGTCTTAAGAACGCGCCCTTTATGAGGCTTTCTCTTATCACCGCGTGCTAAATACTTTTCCATGTCCGTATTGGTCTTTAGAGAGTAGGGCGATGATGGTCATGGTGCTGTGTCGGCTACGCGGTTCTATTTTGTTATTATCATCATTATTCCTGCTAGGATATTTATTCCTATGTATAGGAGTGTCACTCCTATTGTTGCCCCTATAGCGAATAGAAAGCCATTTCTAATCATTGCTTCCACCATGTGCTGGGTCAGTTTCGGTCTTGCCAGCATGCCCCGAGTAGCATAGGAAGCCTGTAGAGGCATTGTCAATGGCTTTTAGGTAGGTTGAGAGATTGAAGATGGGAGCGCGGTACGCGTGGTCGCTCACATGGTTATCTGACTTACCATAATATATCTTATAGAGCTTCTAACAACCCTAAGGATAGTCGAAGAGGAGATGACCACACTCTATCTCATAGGGCTTTTGGCGAAGGTTGGTGGGCGAGCCATCGCCATAGCTGTGTCGCCGCCGTCGTAAAGGGGTGATGTCCGTCTTGACAACGCAATTGCCTTAGGAAGGGCGCAACAGCTTTTTGCTGTTGCTCACGCGCATCCTTTTCCATCATCAAGGGATAAAGTGTCTCCGCCATCTTGACAGCTGTGCACGCATCGAACAGCAATTCAGGTATCAGCATGGACTCTGCCATGAGGTTAACCAACGTGGCATAACGCACCCGCACGCAACGTTTCACAATCCATGCCGTCAGCCTGTCTATCTTATAAATAATCACCATAGCGACACCCTTAACCGCCAAATCAAGACTCACCGTGCCAGACACCGCCAGTGCCACGTCCATACCCTCAAAGCCCTCCTCCTTCCCTGCACCTTCTCTCGCCCATAATCTATCTATCAAAGATGGCTCTCCCCTACCCTCCACCATAGAACGTATCCGCGCCTCCACCCCCTGTGCCATAACAATCCATGTCTCAAAGGTGACTCCTTCCGCTAAACAACGCCGCTTTAAGAGGGAGACAGCCTCTAACATCAACGGCAAGTGATGACGCACTTCCGAAGGTCTGGAGCCAGGACATAAGCACAGGCGCATTATCCTCTTGTCATCGCGACGGCGACATCGTATCACCTCTGTCCCCACCACTGAAGGATGTCCTGCAAAATACGTGGGTAAACCATAGCACTCAAAATAAGGCGGCTCAAAAGGAAGGAGTGTCAAAAGCCCTTGATAGAGCCGCGCCATATCTTGTGCCCTGCCTGCTTTCCATGCCCACACCGTCGGCGCTACATAGTGAATACAAGGAATCGATGCTGTTTCCTTATTCTTCTTGAGACGAGAGACAAAACGCATGGCAAAAGAAGGAGAGTCCACCGTGATGACCATGTCCGGTTGCCCATGCGCTACATGAACGACACAACGACGCAAACATGCTATGAGCGTCGGCAATCGCCATAAGACTTGGCTATAGCCCATCACAGACAATAAACCCATATCAAACAAGGGCTTTAAGCCTTGACGACACATATGACGCCCCCCCACGCCCTCAAAGACGAGGCGCACATCGCGCCGCTGCTCCTTCATAGCGGCCATAAGCCCCGCCCCCAATATGTCACCCGACGCCTCACCCGCCACAATAAAAAAACGATATGTCTTCTTTCCCGTCCTCGTCATGCATCAACCCCCATGACAAAAAGGTGACGCCTATTGGCTTCGGCAATGACAGACTCCCTATCGATGACAAGGACACTGCCCGCCTCCACCGCCATACCCCTCAATCCACATGCGCCACATGCCCGCACCGTATGAACGCCTATCACAGGAAGGTCAGCACGCCGCTCTTGCTTGGGTTTCTGGAGCTTGACGAGAACACCGCCGACACCTTCTCGGTGTAATCCCTTGCAACGCTCAATGAGCGCATGCGTACCTTCAATGGCCTCCACGCCTAACACCATACCTTGCTGCACAATAACCGATTGTCCCACATCCAATACCCCCAACGCCAGTACAACCTCAATCCCTCTCTTCACGTCAGCAAGGGCTTGGGCGTCCGCCACCTCTGTTCCCCACACACCCAAAGAGGCAAAACTCTTCCCCATAACATCCTCAACGCCTAAGACTTCGTAGCCTGCTTCTTCCATCACCTCTATGGCCCTACGCAAGACAGCATCATCGCCATACGCACCAGAAAGCACACGCTTTGCCACTGACAATGTCCGCCTATCAACCTTCCCCAAGAAAGATGCCAATGACGGACGCTTCAATGCCCCCGCCATGACAAGAGAGGAGACGCCCTCCTCGCGCAACCCTTCCAATGCCCCCACTAAACCAATGAGCTTCGTCCAACGATGAGGAACGCCCACACCTAGCCAAGAAGGATTCGTCACGCCCCTTATGGCTAACACAATGGACTGGCCCCTGTAGCGACTATCCTCTTGCGCGCCTTCATAGACACGGAAGGGAAGGTCACCCGCTCCTGCTAAAATGCATAAACGGTAAGGAGACACCATGACTCACCTATGGGAGGAGTGTGCCAATTTCTTCTGCATGGATACTGACGGCGGGCATAGTGCCGATGAATGACGCATAAAGGACACCACGTCCATCACAAGAGGCTCTTGGGAAAATTGTTCCTCGACCATTGTGAGGTGCTGTGCCAGTGCGACACGCTCACGCACCCCATAAATCATGCGAAATGCCTCTCGCAACTTATGGACCGCACGACGCTCAAACTTGCGTCTCCGTAAACCCACAAGATTAAGCCCCTCTAAGCACGCAGGATACCCTATCACAAAACCATAAGGGATAACATCACCGCGCAAACCGCTCATACCACTCACCATCGCATGACGCCCTATACGAATATGCTGACGCACAGCGCATAATCCCCCTAAGACAGCATAGTCACCTACAACGACATGACCACCTAATGTCGCACCATTCACGATAATGACATGGTCACCTATCTGGCAATCATGGGCAATGTGACAGCCCACCATAAGAAGACAATGCGCACCGATACGCGTCACTAAGCCTCCATCCTTTGTGCCCGGGTGAATCGTGACATGCTCACGAATCACCGTCCCATCCCCTATCACCAGCGAAGAATGCTCACCTCGATATTTCATGTCCTGTGGACGGAAACCAATGGCAGCAAACGAATAAACCTCACAATCTTTTCCCAGTGTCGTGTCGCCACCCACCACCACATGGCTATGCAAGCGAACACCCTGTCCCAATGATACACCCGCACCCACAACGCAATAAGGACCTATGGTGACATCCTTGTCTATCTGCGCGTTCTTATCAACGCACGCTGTCTTATCTACATGGCCCATCAATTCTTAATCATCTGAAATCATCGCCGTATAGACCGCTTCAGCCGCAAGAATGTCTCGTCCTTGAATAAACGCCTTGCCATGAAAACGCCATACGTTCCTCCTATTAAAGAGCTTCTGCACCTTCAGGTGAAGGGTGTCCCCCGGAAGAACAGGATGGCGAAAACGAACCTTATCCACCGACATGAAATAGACAAATTTCATCGCATCATAAGCATCCAACGAATGCATGACAAGCACACCAGCCGTCTGTGCAAGGGATTCTAAAATTAAAACGCCGGGCATGATAGGCTTCGTAGGAAAATGACCCGTAAAGTGAGGCTCGTTAACGGAGACATTTTTGATACCCGTCGCACTCTCATAAGGGACAATGTCCACCAATTTCTCTACCATCAAAAAAGGATAACGATGAGGTATGAGACGCTGAATATCCTCGAGAGTCATCTCATGACAATGCACTCTTTTATCCGCCATGCTTCTCCTCTCTACGTTTCTTCTGTTTCGCCAGTCGTTCCAACGCCAACGTCTGCTTATGCCACTGACGCACAGGGACAGCAGGTATCCCCGCTACACGCTCACCCGCCCCAATGTCACGCATGACACCACTTTTTGCAGCGATATGAACACCATCCCCCACAACGTTATGGCCACTAAAACCCACTTGCCCGCCTATGATACAATAGTCCCCAAAACGAGTACTCCCCGATATACCCACTTGTCCGGCTATCACACACCCTTGACCGAGAACGACATTATGGGCAATATGCACCAAATTATCAATACGACAATGCGCCCCTATCTCCGTGTCCTGCACGCTACCGCGGTCTATGGTCGTATTTGCCCCAATAACGACATCATCACCGATGACAACACAGCCCAATTGAGGCACGGTGACGTAACGTCCCTTCCCGTCTGGTGCAAAACCAAAGCCCTCCTGACCGATGCGCGCGCCATGATGAATGCACACCCTATCGCCTATGACGGCATGATTGATGGAGACATGGGAATCAATACGACACGCCTCCCCCAAAACAACATGGTGGCCTATCACAACATGGGCCCCAATACACGCATTGTCACCGATGACGACATCATCCTCGATGACAACGCCCGCTCCAATGGAACAGCCATGACCGAGCGTCGCACTTGACGCTATCACCGCCGACGCATGCGTGCTGTTGCTCTGTTCCCGATTCTCAGCATAAAACATGTGCCCTATGCGGGCATACGCAAGATAGGGATGAGGCGTCACGAGCAATGCCATACTATCAGGGGCAAGAGTCGTATCCTTCTCCAAGACACAGCACGCCCCCGCCTGACTCTGAGCAAAGGCAGATGCATATTTCCTGTTGTTAAAAAAACTGATGTCCTCACAAGATGCCGACTCCAAAGTCGCCACACCCCTGATGACAACGTCACCCGCACCCTCTCCCCGCACATCCCCCCCCACCCTCGATGCAATATCAGAAAGCAAAAGAGGTTCGCCACAACAAAAAAAACGCCGCTCTTTCATCGACAAACGACTATTGACTCCTCTCTCTCGCCTCGCGTATCTTCTTCGCCGCCGCCGCCACGTCTAACG
Source organism: Alphaproteobacteria bacterium GM7ARS4 (assembly GCA_014332745.1). NCBI lineage: Bacteria > Pseudomonadati > Pseudomonadota > Alphaproteobacteria > Alphaproteobacteria bacterium GM7ARS4. The sequence goes on from JACONL010000008.1 coordinate 11,711, forward strand.
TCACCGAAGGACGCTGTTCATTGAGCGCCTCAAGCGCCTCCTTGGTAATATCCATGCCGTTGTTCATCAAGAGCAAGACTTGCTCCCTCCCCAACACGATGTTGATATTGCTCTCAACGGTCAGAGCGCTGATAATCTTTATCAAATCGCTATGGATGACAGACAGAGCCTCGTTGGAGGCAAGAGTCAGCTGCTCTTCGTGCACTTTAACCTCGTCATTAAAATCATTGGCTTCTTTTTCCCACTCACGATACTTCTTCTGAAAGGCGTCCTGAGAAAGCAAATTACGCTGACGTTCAAGGTCCTGCTGCATATCCTTGATTTTGTCCCGACGTTTCACCCACTGATCCCTGTATTTACGCGTCTCGTTATCAACTTGCTTACGAAGACTGATAGCCGCCTCTGAATCACGCAAAATTGTCTGTATATCGATAACAGCAATGCGCGCCTCAGGCACTTGCATGCCGTCCCCCCCAGAACCGCCAGCCCACACAGGGGAAACAAGTCCCGTCGCCAAAACCATCGCCATCATCTGAAAAAAAGCTCGATATATCGTCATCATGCACACTCCTATGTTGTATGATTTGAAGAGAAAAAAAGTTAAAAACGCGTCCCAAATGTGAAACGCAATTGTTCGCGCCTATCATAATGCTTTTTCTTGACAGGAAAGCCATAATAGATGCGCACAGGACCAAAGGGAGACGACCAAGCAACACCAACCCCTATTGAAAACCGCGGCGATTTGTCGAGAAAATAGACTTGCTCCAAGTCACTATCGGTACAACGTCTCCTCGACGGAGACCCCACCATCATGTTCGTGCCTGTGTTTGTCGTCTCCACTAAGCACTCTCCATCCACATCGAAAAGAGAGCCAAAATCCGCAAAGGCGCGCCCCTCAATACCCAATTCTTGCGGCAAACCCAAAGGAAAACTCTGTTCTAATTGCGCCACATAATACGTATTGCCCCCGCGCGAACTGAGGGAACTACGCACACGAGGCCCTATGCCGTAAAACTCGAACCCCCTGAAGTCATCACCACCCAAGAAAAACCTGTCCTCAGGGCGCACAGTCTTGCCTCTCGTCCCCTGAATATGTCCAGCATTGATTTGTAGACGCGCCACCCATCCAGGCGCAAAAGGATGATAAAAGGCGATACGCCCTTCATATTTCCAATAGGCAAAACGCCCACCCAAGCCCGCATACGTAATCCGCGCTCGCGCATACAGACCCTCAGTAGGATTAAAAAACGAATTCCTGTCGTCATAGGTCAGACTATGGGTGATAGAAGACGTCAATCCATCATCATTCTCTATGACGCCGATCGTGTCTCGAAACATCTCCCCCATTCTTTCATAGACGGGCGATGTGCCTGTCCCTGAGATAGAAAAGCCTCTCACATCTCTCGAATCGACTCTATCGATGGTCGTGTCTTCGATGCTGTAGCGCCAATCCTGACTGAGTCGAGGCAAGATACGATAGCCAGTGCGCAAAGCCCCACCAAAGGATCTGCTCGTATAGCCAGCTTCCGACTCATAGTCTCGCTCCAGATTATAGAGGTCAATGCCCGTGGAAATTCGACGGTCAAAAACATAAGGATCTGTAAAACTCACTTCAAAATCCTGCCGACGGTTCGAGATATTAAAGGAAAAAAGGATGTCCTGATTCTTGCCAAGAAAATTACGCTCCCGAATACGCAAATTGCCCAATGCCCCATCTGTCGTCGAGAAGCCCGCCCCTAGAGACAATTCCCCCGTCGCCGTCTCTTGCACATCAATATCGAGAACGGTATGGTCAGAAGACGTGCCACGACGGTTGCGGACGTCAACATTGGAAAATAAACCCATACGGCTGAGCTCTTCACGAGACTGACGCACCAACTCAGCGTTAAAGAGGTCACCCTCACTCACAAGGAGCTCCCGCCGAATGACTTCATCAAGGGTGCGTTTGTTGCCGATAATGTTGATACGCTCGATAAAGACCTTCTCGCCCTCCTCCAAACTATAGCGCACATCGACAATGCTATTCTCTTGGTCCCGCTGAATACGAGGGCGCACAGCAACGAAGGCAAAGCCTAACTCCCCCATACGCTCATTAAGGCTGTTAATAGTCGCATCCACATCATCGGATGAATACCAATCGCCCTCCTCTTGCTCTAAAACATCGCTGAAATCAACATCCTTGACTTCATCAAATTGACCAACGGTGGAGACTTTCCCCACTCGATAGCGCTCACCCTCACGAAGGGTATAGGTGACGATAAAACTCTTACCATCAGGAGTGAGCTCACCCAATGCAGAGACAACAGAAAAATCTATATAGCCATTGCGCAAGTAAAAACGCCGCAAGAGCTCCTTATCAAAAGCCACCCTATCAGGATCATAGGTGTCATCACTGCTAAAGAATCGATACCACCTCGACTCTTCCGTCAAAATCTCGCCCTCCAATGTCTTATCAGGAAAGGCTTTGTTGCCGACAAAAATAATCTTCGAGACATTGGTCACCTCGTCCTCATCTATCTCAAACACAAGGTCAACGCGATTGTCCGGACGTTCAATAATCTTTGGCCTCACCGTGGCTGAAAAACGACCACTACGGCGATAAATTTCTAACAGGCGCTCCGTCGCTTTTTGCACTTTGCTACGTGTGTAGACCTCCCTCGGCGTGAGGCCTATCTCATTCTCCAAATTTTCTGTCTTAATATCATCATTCCCCTCAAAGACGATGCGATTGATGATGGGACTCTCCTCCACCATGATCACCACAACGCCGTCTTTTGTCTCATCAAGGCGCACCGTCACATCAACAAAAAAACCTGTCTCGTAAAGATTCTTGACGACATCGGAAAACATCTCGTCACTATAGTCTCCACCCACCTCCATACCAGCATAGGTCTTGATGGTCGATGCCGATATACGCTGATTCCCCGTGACAACAATGTCCCGAATCGTGCCACCGCCAGCCCCGCCCCCCACGCCACCAGCATACACACTACCCCCCACACCAACAGCCATGAACAGAAACACACTCCCTAAAACGAAAGAGAGACGAACGCCGACACGCCAAACGCCAAGCACATCACCAAGCTTCCTGCTCATCTCTACACCAACACTCATCTTTGACATCATAAACGGCACAACGCACATTAAAAACCTACAATATCCAGACCATGACACGATAACGCCATCCAGAAAAACCCTAACCCGCCGCCACCAATCTCGCAATATCATTCCACGTGACAACAACAAGGAGCATGACGAGAAAAAAGAAACCAAGGGGATAGCCCCAAGAACGTATAAAGGCTGCCTGCTTCCTCCCCAACTTCTCTATTCCATAAAGGAAAATCTGTCCTCCGTCAAGGGGAGGGATAGGAAGAAGATTAAAGATACCAAGGTTAATGGAAATCAATGCCATGAGGTGAATCGTCGACTGCCACCCTTCCGCCACCGCCATCGCCGTGCCTTCAGCAATACGCACTGGCCCTCCTAATTCCTCTATGGACGCGCCACCACTCACCATGCGGCCTAAAAAACGGAAAATAGCCCCGCTGATATAGACTGTCTCCGCCCACGCATGGCGCATACTTTCTCCGACACTAATGTCATTGATGACAGGACGCCCATCCTCCATCCTCGCCTCTCCAGAACCCCTAATACCCAACATGCTTTCCTTCATCTGAGGAATGATGATCCTCATCACAGCCCCATCACGTTCAACATCAATGACCATATCATCCCCCGCCCGATGACCAGCGATAGCATCCCGTAAAGAGCGAAAATCGACAATCTCACGCTCGTTGAGCATCACAACTCGGTCATCTCGTTTGAGCCCGTAGGTCTCTGCCACGCTCAGCGGCTGCACATGGCCCACAACAGGTTCATAGGAAGACACGCCATGGAGAGCGTAAAACAACTGCAAAATCACAAACGCAAAGATGATATTGGCAAGGGGACCTGCCAATAAAATCGGTATTTTTTCTTTGTTAGGACGTTGATGAAAACCATCCACCGCTTTGACGCCTACAGGCGACCTGCCGCCATTCTTTTGCACCATAGAGGATATGTCTTCATCGCCATGAAATTTAACATACCCGCCGAGAGGAATGGCAGAAAAACACCAACGAGTCCCTGCCGAATCTTTGACATCAAAAAGGACAGGACCAAACCCGATAGAAAAAATATCAACCTTCAATTTGTAAAAGCGCGCAACAATATAGTGACCCCACTCATGAACAAAGACAAGCACACTGATAACAATCAGAAGGGGCAGAACGTTGTATATCAACACATGCAGAAAAGTAAAAAATGCTACCATGTTACTCCTTTATCGTCTTCCCTGTCCGCTGAGAGACATGTCCTTTGTATCATGTGAAGGACGCACCTTGTGGTCGAGATAATCTTGCGTCGACCGCCTTATCTCTTGTTCGCACATTATCACATCATCTAATCCTTGGATAGGGGTTATGGGTGTCTTGTCTAGAATATGCTGGACGGTTGTCACGATCTCTAAGAAAGGGATACGTCTCTGGAGGAAGGCTTCCACAGCAATTTCGTTAGCGACATTGAGGATCATAGGCGCTGTCCCTCCTTGTTGTTGACATTGGCGCGCTAAGCGAAGGGAGGGAAAGACATGGTCGTTAGGCTCAAAGAACGTGAGTGTGCTAATTTTAGTCAAATCGAGAGTCTCTACTGGCGCGCTGATACGTTCTGGCCAACCAAGGGCGTAGCTAATGGGCGTACGCATATCTGGCACACCCATATGGGCGAGCATAGAACCATCGCTATAGCATACGGCAGAGTGGACGATGGATTGGGGATGGACGACAATGTCGATGGACTCTTCTTTCACGGGAAAGAGCTGGCATGCTTCAATCAATTCCAAGCCCTTATTCATCATGGTGGCCGAATCGATGGATATTTTTGCGCCCATATCCCAATTAGGATGGGCAAGAGCCTGTTCTGGCGTCACATCCTTGAGCTGGTGCTGGCTCGTATAGGAGAAAAAAGGTCCCCCCGACGCCGTGAGAACAATCTTAGAGATACAAGCCGTCTGTTCTGTATCGAAGACCTGAAAAATAGCGGAATGTTCCGAATCCACAGGGATAATTGTTGTCCCATGCTCTGTGGCTTTCTGGCAGATAATATCGCCAGCACAGACGAGCGTCTCCTTATTGGCGAGGGCAAGAATACATCCTCTCTCCACAGCCGCCATAACAGGTTTAAGGGCAGTCGCCCCCACAATCGCCGCCATCACCCAGTCGGCATCCATCATCGCCGCCTCAACGACAGCATCATGGCCAGCAGCGACGTCAATGGGCGTCTGCGCAAGACCTTCTTTTAAGCGTTTGTATAAGCGCTTATCACCGATGACGGCACGCTGGGGCATGACATGGCGCGCCTGCTCTATGAGGGCATCGACACGGCTATTGGCGGTGAGCGCCTTGATGTCATACATCTCACGCTTCCGCATGAGGACATCCACCGTATTGAGACCAATAGAGCCCGTCGAACCTAACACCGTTATGGAACGTCTCGCAGAATGATTCGACTGAGATGAAGGCGTCGCCCTCGATATGGAAGACCTAACAGGCATATGCTCTATCCCATTCCATCGCCATGACTCTTGTCACATTCCCCACAGCACCTTATGCACGAACAGCATGGCGACAAGCATGACAGCAGAAGAAAAGGTCGAGTCCATCCTATCGAGGACTCCACCATGGCCTGGGAACATACCTCCGCTATCTTTAACAGAAAAACGTCTTTTCAACAACGATTCTAACCCATCTCCCGCATGACCAACAACCAACAAGCCTAAAATCATCACGCCTATGAGCAATTGTGTCGCCATAGGCGCTTGAGCAAAGGAAGGCGCTTGCCAATACAAAAACCCTAGGGCGTAGCACACACCTCCTATGAGGGCAATGATGAGCCCTTCCCACGTTTTGCCTGGGCTGATTCGAGGCATCAGAGGATGTCGCCCTACAAGACGCCCCCCTATATAGGCAAGGCTGTCACTGATCCAAATCATTGTCAAAAATCCCACAAGAAGAGGAAAATTGTCTCCCAACACAGAAGGCAACGCCATACAGCATAGAGCGGCTAAACAGAAGACTGCCCCTATGATATAGAGAGCACCCCATAAAAACCATGGGGACGACATCACAGACACAAGGCGCCGCAATTCATACAGAGAGAGCATGCAGAGAACAAAGAGAGAGAGGTTGTAGAGAAGACCACCTCGTGCGACAATCCATAACGACACAGGAACGACAATCAATGCTGTCAAGGCGCGTTGATACATATTATGCATGAGCCAACATCGTAGAGTGCGTCATAACCCGTATCGCCTCTCACGCACAGCGTAATCGGCCAAGGCTTTCTCGAATTCTCTCCTATCAAAATCAGGCCAAAGGGTCTTTGTGAAGTAAAACTCGCTATAGGCCGTCTGCCATAAAAGAAAATTGGAGAGGCGCTTCTCGCCTGATGTGCGAATCACAAGGTCGGGGTCTGGCATGGAGGATGTCCACAGGTATTTCTCGATATGTTTTTCTTCCAGAAGATGGGGACGATGCTCATGGGCTATGATATGGCGGACGGCACGCAAGATATCCTTGCGTCCACTATAGCTGAGGGCAAGCGTAAAATGGAGACGCCCATGCTGTTGTGTCTCTCTTTCTTGCTTCCTGATGAGCTGGGCAACGTCCTGTCCGAAACGTTCATAATCACCAATGACATGCAAGCGAAGGTCATAGTCGTGCCATGCAATACTTTCCTCGTGGAGATAATAACATAGCAAATTCTTCAAGCCATCGACTTCTCTTTTGTCCCGATTCCAATTATCTTCACTGAAGCAAAACACCGTCAAATAAGGGATGCCATGCTCGTGGCATGCCTTGAGGCATGTCTGTAAGGCTTTAATACCCCGTCTATGCCCCTCGATACGTGGGAGATTTTTACGCATAGCCCAACGCCCGTTCCCATCCATGATAATAGCAATATGGCGTGGCATATGGGCATAGAGAGGCAATGTGGCGGACATTGTTTTTGGCGTCAATGCGACGCGTCCCGCCCCCTTGTTATGATTGGGTAATCTCGTGTTCCTTGCGTGTGAGAGAGTCATTGACTTCTTCGATGTATTTATCGGTAATTTTTTGCACTTCCTCCGATGCCTTATGCATATCGTCTTCCGATACATCCCCATCTTTTTGCTGTTTTTTGATGCTCTCCAACACATCACGGCGCACATTGCGTATGGAAATGCGCGCTTGTTCCGCATATTTTGCGGCGAGGCGGGTCAATTCTTTCCGCCTCTCCATCGAGAGAGGCGGAACATTAAGGCGAATGAGTTGTCCATCGCGCATGGGATTGAGCCCTAAATCTGACTCCCGTATGGCTTTTTCCACCGCCTCAACCATCGACTTATCCCACACCTGAACAGTCAAGAGGCGCGCATCAGCAACCGCCACACTTGACAATTGATTGAGGGGCATCTTCTGCCCGTAGGCATCCACTATGATAGGGTCGAGCATGGCAATGGAGGCGCGCCCCGTTCGTATGCCCGAAAATGCATGGCGCAAGACATCCTGTGTTTTACGCATACGCTCGTCTATATTCTCTTGTTCCAACATCGTCTTCTATGCTCCTCTCTCTCACTCTGCTCTATAGCCGTGGGCTATGTGCCACCTACGCACATGTCGTGACGACATCGCATATATGGGAGTATCTCTGCGTCCCCTCTATCATAGCACGTATACCTCCATGTCGTATATTAAAGACAATAACAGATTTTCCCCGACCTTGCATCAATGTCATGGCCGTCTCGTCCAAGACATGGAGTTTTTTCTCGATGACATCCCGATAGGTCAACGTGGGATAATGGGTCGCGGATCTATCGCCCACTGGATCTTTGTCATAGACGCCATCAACCTTTGTCCCTTTGAGCATCAGCGAACACTCTAACTCGAGACTGCGCAAAGCCGCTGTCGTGTCCGTTGTAAAAAATGGCTGTCCGATACCGCCCACAAGAATGACAACCTGCCCATCACAAAGACACTTGCGCGCCTTGTCTCGTTCGTAAGGCTGACACATGCGCTCCATAGAGAGCGCCGACATCACAACCGCCTGCCCTCCCCTCTCTTGTATGAAGGCTTGGAGGAGCATGCCATTGAGGATGGTGGCCAGCATGCCCATATCATCACCCACCCCTTGTGTCTCAATCCCCAACGCATGAATATCTCTGCCACGAACGATATTGCCACCACCAACCACAACGACTATGTCCACGCCTTGCCTTCCCATGAAGAGAATATCCTCCGCCATGGCGGCAAAACGTTGTTTCGAGAAGATACCCTCACCACCTTCCCCCAAGACCTCCCCTGATATTTTGAGAAGAATGCGTCTATGTCCTTCCAAGAAAGACGCACGTTTGATGGCATTCTTGCCCGCCATCAATGTCACGCGCCCTGTCTTTCGCCTAAAGCAAAGCGCACGCTGTCGGCAATATGCATGCCGTTCTTCCCGCCTGCCTGCTCGAGGACGCGACTGATAGGCGTCTTGCCATCCATGACATAGAGCTGTTCCAAGAGCACCACATCCTGATAGCGTTTACGCAACAGCCCTTCGACCATGGTCTGGGCAATGGCTGGCGGTTTGGCCTTCACATCGTCGCGTTCGAGCATAATGGCGCGTTCTCGTTCGAGCCATTGGCCTGGGAGGGTCTCTCGAGACACAACCAAAGGGGCACTTGCCGCCACATGCATGGCAAGAGACTTCCCCACATCGCCACAAGACTGGACACCCTCTCCCTCCAACACCAAAAGGACACCGATACGTCCGATATTGTCTGCATATTTATTGTGAAGATAGTGGAAGACACGCCCGACCTTTCCCTTATCAATGGCAACATAGGCAAGGCGCGCAAGGACAAGATTTTCGCCAACGGAAGCGGTGAGCTCCATCAACCCTTCCGCCACAGTCTGGGCGCTGTCTGGGCGTTGCATGGATGTCAACCTCTCCAATTGGGTACATGACGTCTCCACAGCGAGCTGGGCACAAGACAGAGCATAGGTCTGGAGCAACGTATTCCTTGCCACAAAATCGGTCTCCGAATTGATTTCGACCATCGCCGCCGACAACCCATTCTGTGCCACATGGATGGCGACCACACCCTCGCCTGCTTCTCTCGCCGACTTTTTAGATGCTTGTGCCATACCCTTTTTACGTAGCCAATCCTCCGCCTTATCCATAGAGGCTTGGCTTTCTTGCAAAGCCTTCTTGCAATCCATCATGCCCGCCCCTGTCTTGTCGCGTAATGCTTTGATAAGCTCTATAGAGATGTCTGCTGGCATGTAACCTTGTCTCTCGCCCTCACGCTCTTTTCATGTCTGGGACCGTCTCTTCGGTCCATGGCGTCTCTCCGCTCCCTTTGAGAACAGCATTGGCGGCGAGACGAGCATAGAGCCGTATGGCCTTGAGAGAGTCATCATTCCCCGGTATGGGATATTGTATTTTTGCTGGGTCAGCGTTCGTATCTGTCACGGCGACAACGGGAATGCGCAATTTGTTGGCCTCACTGACGGCGATCGCTTCTTTGACGGTGTCGATAACGAAGAGCATGGATGGCTGCCCCTCCATATTTTTTATGCCACCAAGGGCGCGCTCTAACTTGTTGTATTCGCGCTCGATACGGAGACGTTCTTTCTTGGTGAGCGCCGAATCGCTCTTGTTGCGCTCTTCTGATAGCGCATGGAGACGTCTGGTCGATGCCGATACCGTTTTCCAATTCGTCAGCATGCCACCCAACCAACGGTGATGGACATAGTGCTGACGACAACGCCGCGCCTCCGCCGCAATAATGTCAGAAGCACGCCTCTTTGTGCCAACAAAAAGAATGGACTCCTTGCGACGGGCAACCTTCTCTAGGGCTATCAAGGCATGCCTGAGACATGAGACCGTTTCATCGAGATTGATGATGTGTGAGCCATGAATTTTGCCATAAATGAACTCACGCATATGCGGATTCCACCGATGCACACGGTGGCCAAAATGCACACCCGCCTCTAACAAGTCGCGCATGGTAAAAGAAACATCCTGCTTCATAGACCAACCATCATCCCTTTATATGCGTGTCCTCATAGTGATAGCGCGTGTATCGCCTCTGGTGCCTCCTCCTTAAAACGATGTCTTACCTTATTCTTGTCCCTTAAAGCAAGTAACTTACTCATCTAAGGGTTCAAAATCCGCCTTGGTGACCCCACATTCTGGACATTGCCAATCGTCTGGAATATCCTCAAAAGCCGTCCCCGGAGGGATACCGCTATCAGGGTCGCCTTCCGCTGGGTCGTAGATGTGTCCACACACCGTACAGATATATTTTTGCATTGGGCTCAGTGCCTCCTCATGATGCTCTTCGAAGCGATGCTCCTACCATCTGCCCCCTCATATTGACCCCCTCTCATGCGCCATATCTTATCCTTACTCCCCTCCTTACTAAACGCAAAAAAACAGAGAGGTCAAGGTATCTTTAAGAGAATATCGGCTATCTCATGACGTCGTCAATGCCGTGACCATTTTCCCTTGCTCTGAAGGCTCTATCGAGCTTATATCCGATGCCTGCCGTATCAGCAAGACTCGTCGGTCTTGGGGAAGGGACGCCTGTCCATGGATGACCTGTCGCTCTTGGGAAGAAGATGTCTGCCCTTGCATGGTGAGGTAGAGATTACGTCCTTGCTCGTAATAATAGCGGAACATGACGTTATTTTGCTCGGCTTCTTCAGGGTCCACGCTATGCTCGTCATGCATGGCGCGCGCCTTCTGTGCGATCTCGTTTAAGCGATAGAATTCTAATTCATAGGCATTGTTTCTTCGCTCCTTTTGCTCCCAAAAGGCCATGCGGTCTGCTCTCTGCTCACTGGTCAAGACGACGGCTTTGGCGTGAGGCTCATCAAAGAAGGGCGAGGTCGTCTCGGTCTCTGCTTCGCTCCCTCTCATGTTGATGTCCATATCCAGCATGCCTGCTGCCATGCCCCACGCCCGACCCCAAGAGCCTTGTAATTTTTCAGCGACATATGTGGCTTGGTTGGGTGTCATAAGACTCCATTCATGACGGGCGAATTGCCGTAGTATCGCGACGTCATCGCCCCCCGGCAGTTCTTGGGGACCTTGTTGGGCGTCTGGTGCGCCTTTCTGTGTGCGTTGCCTATGAAGGTCTATCCCCCTCTGTCCAAACACGGGGTCGTTCTTAAACAACCATCCATCTTCTTCGATGGCGATGCGCACATTGTCGAAAAAGGGCTGTTCTTCTCCTCTTTCGATCGATTGGATGCCGTTATAGATAGCTAACCGCCTTCTTTCATCATGCTCTTGTAGGTCTTGCACCTCTTCATTGCTGAGGGCGGCGATATTGCGTAATGCTTTGAGGGCGGCCTTATCGAGTTGCGCCTTAATGGCGGACGCATCCCTTGTGTTGAGAATATCATAGACAATGTGGTAGAAACGAGACTGGAAGAGCCCTTGTCGTGCTGGATCCCTTAGTGTCTCACGTTCTTGCGCGCTTAATTGTTGGCGCACAGCATATCCCCTATCTCCTGAGACGCCGTAATCTTCTGTCAGCTCTTTCGCATGCCACGTCACGCTCCTTGCTTGTTCATGGGGCATGCCAAGCGCGCTCTGAATAAGGAGGGCATCGCGCTCGGTAAGGAGAGGAATCGACAAATCTTTTACCGATAAATCAGCCATATAGTGGCTCAGGGCAATGCCTCGCTTCTTGAAGGCTGCTTCTGCGCGGGTCGCGCCGTATTGCTCTACCATCGCGCGGGCAAAGTGATGAGAGGCGCGCTTGGCATAATACAATCGTCCTGCTCTAAAATGGGTGACGAAAGACTTGAAGAGACTATCGAGACGGCTGGATTGCTTGGCGACAAGTTGCTTACTTTCCTTGTCATAGTGATACTCATCGAACAACGTCTCCTGCCGTGAGAGCCGAGGGGCTTTGTGGTGCGAGTGCTCTCCCCTCTTGAGCCATTCTCCTTCTTGCTCTATGCGAGCAGAGACATCGATGACGTCTTTTGCCAATCGGCTGAGATACTGCCCGTTGATAGGCGTGCTCTCTTTCCCTGCCCCTTTGAGATTCTGGATTTCTGTGGCGACACGCGCATAGCGCTTCTGTAAACGACGAGAATAGCGCACACTCTGTGGCTGAGCCTTACGCACCGTATCCAATTGCTCTCGAAACATATCGTAGAGCGTGTGACGAGTCTTATCTATCGTCACATAAGGACTCTGTCGAGCGCCTCCCCTCGGCGCGATTCCCCTCAGCGCGCCTTCATGAGCCCCGCCGTTGGTATGGAGGGAGACATGACGTCCATTGGAGAGCTGTTGATGCTTTGACGGTCGCGTGTCAGCACTCACCAAACGCCAATTCGCATTGAAACGCACATCTCTGTCGCTTGGTGCCAATGTGAGCGCGCGAAAGAATGTGTCAGTATGTTTTTGTATCATCACATGACCCGCTCAAAATTGTCAGAAAAAAACGATGCCGTCACAGAAGCTGCCTGTGTCACGGCTTTCTTGGGACAGAGTATGTGTGACAAAAATAATCATATCGTTACAAAGTAATCACTTTGCAATAATGCTATCCCTTGCCTTATGATGGTGTCTGTGAGATAGAGGCTTTGTGAGGAGCTTTGTGAAGACCATGTATCATTTTTCGATGGAAGGAAAACGGGGACTGATCATTGGCGTTGCCAACGAAAAATCCATCGCATGGGCGATCGCCAAGAGCGTGCATCACGCCGGCGCGCAACTTGCCCTTACCTATCAGAACACCCTCCTCGAGAGACGTGTGCGTCCACTAGCCAAAGAGATAGGAAGCGACATCGTCATCCCCTGTGATGTGGAAGACCCTCTCCATATGGAGTCCCTGTTCAAGACTCTCAAAGAGACATGGGGGCATATTGACTTTATCGTACATTCCCTTGCATGGTCAGATAAGGAGGCTTTGCGGGGACGCTACATAGAGACAACGAGAGAGAATTTTACGCGTACCCTTGCCATCTCATGCTTTTCCCTCACGGAGATTGTGCGCCATGCCCTTCCTCTTATGAAAGACAGGGGGGGGTCTATCGTGACGATGAGCTATTATGGCGCTGAGAAAGCCATTCCCAATTACAATGTCATGGGTGTCGCCAAGGCGGCTTTGGAGGCATCTGTACGTTATCTGGCGATGGACGTGGGGCATTATGGCATACGTGTCAATGCCCTCTCAGCTGGGCCTATCAAAACCCTCGCTGCCTCTGGCATAGGCGACTTTAACGCCATACGTCAGTGGGCTGAACGGAATGCGCCCCTCAGACGCACCGTCACCCAAGAGGACATTGCCGCGAGCGGTCACTATTTATTGAGTGATTTATCACGAGGCGTCAGCGGTGAAGTGCACCACGTCGATTGTGGCTACCACATCGTCGGCATGGAGTATACACACCATGCCCATACATCCTAACATTCTCAGCAGACGTCACATCACCGCCAATGAGCGCCAATAGTTTCGGGATATTTTTACGCATGACGACATGGGGGGAGAGCCATGGGGTGAGCATGGGGTGTATCGTTGATGGCGTGCCAGCGGGAATTCCTCTCAAGGAAGGGGATATCCAACCATGGCTGGATAGACGCAAACCCGGAACATCGCGCTTCACATCGCAACGAAGGGAAGACGATAAGGTGCATATCCTCTCTGGCGTCTTCGAGGGAAAAACCACAGGGACGCCTATTGCTCTTTCCATCAACAATGAAGATACACGCTCGAAAGATTATGATACCATTGCCTCCCTCTATCGGCCTGGGCATGGCGACTATACATACCACATGAAGTATGGCGTGCGTGACTATCGAGGAGGAGGACGGGCATCAGCGCGAGAAACGGTGGCGCGTGTCGCTGCCGCTGCCATCGCCCGCCAAGTGTTGGGAAAAAATATCGTCATACGTGGCGCTGTCACGCAAATAGGAAGACTTGCCGTGGACCCCGCCCACTGGGATTGGCATGAAGTCACGCGCAACCCATTTCACTGCCCCGATGCCACGATGGTCAAGCAATGGGAAAAGAGCATAGACGCCGTGCGTAAAGAAGGGTCATCCCTTGGTGCCCGCCTCTATGTAGAGGCATGTGGTGTGCCTGTAGGATGGGGAGAGCCTCTTTATCACAGGCTCGATGCTGACCTGAGCGCCGCCATGATGAGCATCCCCGCCGTCAAAGCCGTGGGCATAGGCGCCGGATTCGATGCCATCTCGATGCGAGGAGAAGACCATCACGACGGCTTACGCATGACAAAAGGCGCAAAGGGAGGCAAAGAACAAGACCATGTGTCCTTTCAATCCAATCATGCTGGCGGAATCCTTGGCGGTATCAGTTCGGGACAAGATATTACCCTCCAGCTTGCCGTCAAACCCACCAGTTCCATACGAACACCCCTACAGACCATCGATACAAAAGGACATAATACCCATGTGCGCACCACAGGGCGTCATGACCCATGTGTCGGTATCCGCGCCGTGCCTGTGGCAGAAGCCATGCTCGCCCTCGTCCTATGCGACCATATGCTCCTCCACCGAGCGCGCCATCAATTCACGCCACCCTCATAAACCTCAACATACATCAACCCCCCCGTAACAGGCAACATGACAAACGGCACACCCTATCTCCATACCATGACACAGCCCATCCATTTCAATAAGGATGGACTCATCCCCGCCATTGCCGTCGATGCGCACACGAAAGATGTCCTCATGATGGCATGGATGAACGAACAAGCACTGGATTTGACCATGCAGACAGGCTACGTCCATTACTGGTCGCGTTCTCGCAAGCAGATATGGCGTAAGGGCGAGACGTCACAGCACACCCAACATCTAGAGCGTATCACGCTGGATTGTGATGGCGATACGTTATTGCTCCATGTGACACAAAAGGGCGTCGCATGCCATACAGGACGCCCCTCATGCTTCTATCGCCTATGGAACAAGACAGACAAGACATGGAAGAACACATGCGAACCTCTCATCGACCCCCGGGGCGTTTACAAACGTAAAGACGATAGATAGACAACAGCATGCTGTCTGCCCCCACCATCGAGCTAACCTGAGCGTATTTTTTGACTTATCTCCTTGAAGAGAGGCGTCCCTGCCTTTTGCAACCACTCGAACAAGACCATCTCGGTGGTGACAGCGCTACATCCTTGCTGTTGTAGGCGAGAGAGCGCCACATCGACACTGGCCTTTTTTCGTGACGATACGCCATCAACCACGACAAAGCATTGATACCCCCGCCTCAAGAGGTCGAGGGCTGTTTGCAAAACACAGATATGGGCTTCGATACCAACAATGACGAGCTGCTTTCGCGCCTCATGGCGACAGAGCGCGCCAAGAAAATCTGGTGACGCCGCTGCTGAGAATGTCACCTTGTCTATCCTCATGGACGATGTCTCGATATAAGGTCGTAACGAGGCATGAGTCTCACCCAGCCCTTGAGGATATTGCTGTGAGGCAATGATAGGAATGTCGAGGGAGCGCGCCAACGCACAAAGCAAGGCGGCATTCTTGACGACTCCCTCAGAGTCGGCCATCACAGGAAGCAACTTTTCTTGAATATCTACAAGAATTAGGCAAGAATAGCGATTGCTAAGTAACGTCATATGACACTCATCATCAGCACGAGAGACAAAAGAAAACGCTCCTCCCCTATGCCTCTTCTATACCACAGCACAAGGAACATTGCCCCCTGTTTCTTACATGGTTTGCTCATGGCTGTCACAGCTGTTGTGTTGCTGTTGCTTGGTGCGACATGTCTCTATGCGGACACATCACGCCTACAGGTGAAAGCCATACGTTTTAGCCCCGCGTCGACAGAGACGATGCGGGTTGTTCTCGACATAGCAGGAAAGCATGTCGATTATCATGCGTTTATGTTGGACGAGCCCGTGCGTATCGTTATCGACATCGACCATGGCGCCTTTTCTCTTCCCCAAACGGAGACACCACGCGCTCACGGCTTCATCACCGATTATCGCTATGGTCGCTTCACAGAGACGGTGAGTCGTCTTGTCCTTCTCATGGATTCCTATGTCGTCATCAGCCGAGTCTTCACATTGCCTGTGGATGACGACCACCCGCTCTTGCGTCTGGTGATAGATTTAGAAGCGGTAGAGAACAAGGCGGCCTTTGACAAGAAGCGCCAAGAAAGACGATTCGCCTCCGCAACGGCACTCTTATCTCTTCTGCGTCCTCCTCCCCCACAGAGTCAAGAACCTATGACCCCGCCGTTGCCAAAAAGACAGGACGCCGCACCACCTCATGAACAAGAGCATGAACAGGATGGCGATAAACGTCCTCCCACCACACGCGCGCCTGCTACACCCCCCATTGCGCCCCCTGTTGCGCTTAAGCCTCGAGAGAAGCCTCTTATTGTCATCGATGCGGGGCATGGCGGTATCGATACAGGGGCCATCAGTGTGCATGGCATGGCGGAGAAAGACGTGAATTTGCGCATGGCGTTCCTGTTAAGACGCTATCTGTTGGCGACAGGGAAAGTGCGTGTGTTCATGACGCGCGAGAAAGATGTCTTTGTGTCCTTATCCCAAAGGGTCATCAAGGCCAGAAAGCAACAAGCAAGCTTGTTTTTATCGATTCATGCCGACAGCCACCCTAAGCCCTATGTGAGAGGCTTTTCTGTGTATACATTATCGGAAACGGCGTCAGATAAAGAAGCCGAAGCCCTTGCCCAAAGAGAAAATAAATCAGACATTATCGCTGGCGTTGACTTTCGTAAAGAGAGGCCTGAGGTCTTCGATATCTTAATTGACTTGACACAGAGAGCAACCAATGACAACGCCCATAGGCTGGCCCTTTGTGTCGTCGATAGAATGCGTGTCGTATCTTCAAGCTTACCGAACCCCAAGCGCTCTGCTGGATTTGCTGTGCTCAAAGCCCCCGATATTCCGTCCATTCTCATCGAGCTTGGCTATTTGTCAAATACAGAAGATGAAAAACGTCTACGAAAAACAGGCTATCTTGCCGCCTTAGCGCGCGCCATCACCGATGCCGTCACACGCCATATCGGTGACACATGCCCCTCGACACAGAAAAACCTTTAACCTCACAAAAAGAGAATTATATGATACAATAAGGCGAGCACCTTAGGAAAAACAGAGAAGACACTCTATGGATTATTACATGTCTTATGACGATAGGCGGCGCGCCTTCTGGCGGCGTATCACCCTCTTCACGGCACTGGCTGTGGGGCTGTGTGCCATCGTCCTTATTGTCATCATCTCCACCTATAGCCGAGGACTCCCAGACCATCGTCATCTTGCCGACTATAAGCCACAGACGACAACGAGGATTTACGCCTCTGATGGGGAGTTCATGTCGGAATATGCCTACGAAAAACGCGTGTTCGTTCCCATCGAGGATATTCCGAGGCGGGTTATCGATGCCTTCATTGCGACCGAAGACCAAAATTTCTGGTCGCACCCTGGGGTCGATGTATTCAGTATGGTGCGCGCTGCCATAGGGAATATCCAGCGTTATCGGGATAATAGACGCCCGCAAGGAGGCTCAACCATTACACAGCAGGTCGCGAAAAATTTCTTGCTCAGCAACGAATTATCCCTAGAGCGCAAGATCAAAGAGGCGCTTCTTGCCTTACGTATCGAAGAGACTCTCTCGAAGGAGCGTATTCTCGAGCTTTACCTTAATGAGATTTACTTAGGGCTCAGTGCCTATGGTGTGGCAAGTGCCGCACAGATTTACTTTGGCAAGACACTTGGTGAGCTCACTCTTCCTGAGGCAGCGTTTCTGGCGGGGCTACCAAAAGCGCCCAGCACATATCACCCCATACGCCACCCCTTGCGCGCCATTGAAAGGCGTAACTGGGCTTTAGGACGCATGGAGGACGAAGGCATGATCTCTTCCACCGAGTATCATATCGCCACAAAACAACCTTTGAATACACTCTCTAAAAAGCAAGAAAACCTTGATACCCATTATTTCTCGGAGGAAGTTCGACAAGAATTGGTCACGCGCTATGACGAGAAAACGCTCTATAGCGGGGGTCTCAGCGTCTACACATCCCTTGACCCTCACCTGCAAGACATCGCCCATCGCTCTCTCATCGATGGGTTAGAGTATTTCGACCAAAAATTAGGTTATCGAGGCCCTATCGCCCATCTTGCCGTCCTCAATGACTGGCAGAAGCAACTGACCGCCATCGACCATCCATCGGGAGCGCACCTATTGGATATGGCCGTTGTCCTCAGCACGACACGAGACAATGCCCGTATCGGACTGAGCCATGGCGGCGAGGGAATGATTGCGTTAGAAGACACAACATGGGCTCACGAAAGCACCGACGACAACAGCGAGCCACCTCCTCCCCATAACGAGGTAACAGCGATGGCGGATGTTCTCAGGCGAGGCGATGTCATCCTCGTGGAGAAAAAAGATAAAGAAAGCACTGACACACAGACGCCACGTTACCTCTTGCAACAAATCCCTGAAGTCAATGGGGCCATTATCGTCATCAACCCGCATGATGGTAGTATTCTGGCCATGAGTGGCGGATATTCGTGGGAGGCAAGTAAATTTAACCGCGCAACCCAAGCAAAAAGACAGCCCGGTTCGGCTTTCAAGCCCATTGTCTACCTCGCCGCCTTGGATAACGGCTTTTCACCTACAAGTAAAATCCTCGATGCCCCCTTTGTTTTCCGCCAAAGCAAGGAAGATGCCGATTGGAAACCGCAAAACTACTCTAAGGAATTCTACGGCTTGACGTTGTTACGTCAGGGGTTAGAAAAATCGCGCAACCTTATCACCCTACGCCTTGCCAATGCCATTGGACTAGAACCTATTGCCGATTATGCCACAACATTAGGCGTCAACGACACATTTCCCACTGATGACCTCGCCGCCGTGTTGGGAACACGTGAGACGACCCTGCTCCAATTGACAAAGGCCTATGCGCCATTTGTCAATGGCGGGAAAAAAATAGAGGCGCATCTCATTGACCGCATTCAAGACCAACATGGCAAGACAATCTATAAAAAAGATACGCGTTCATGTCCAGAGTGCCAAACGGAAGCGTGGACTCCCTTCATGCGCCCCCCTTACCCTGACAATGTCCGCGAACAAATCATTGAGCCAGCCCTCGCCTATCAAATGCTCTCCCTGTTAGAAGGCGTCGTCCGTCGTGGCACAGCCTACTATATTGGACGTATCATCAAGCACGCCATCGCTGGCAAGACAGGAACAACGAACGACCATAAAGACACATGGTTTATTGGCTTTTCGCCAGATTTGCTCGTGGGTGTCTATACAGGATATGACGTTCCTCGCTCTCTCGGAGAACAAGGAACGGGGGCTGGTGCGGCAGGACCGACCTTTGCCCTCTTTATGAACGAAGCCCTTCAAGGAACGCCTATGTATCCTTTCCGTATTCCCACAGGCGTGCGCCTCGTGAGCATCGATAGGGAGAGTGGATTGCCTACTGATCCAGGGTCAAAGGGCGCTATCTTCGAAGCCTTCCGCGCTGACCAATTCACAGAAGAGGGACAAACGCAAGCGACGCACAGCACATCCCATATCGATATTGCTGACCCCGTGATCAATGCTGACCCTATCCTCGACAATGAACCGACAGGGCTTTACTAACATCCCATCGACTCTCATGGACCACGCCTTAGACGAACAGCTCCAACAGATAGACAAGGACTTGCACCTCATTAGGAGGCATCTTTGACCCTGAAAGGCTAAAAAAAGAACTGGAGAGGCTTGATACCCTGTGTGAACGCAAGGATTTATGGGATGATGCAAGGATGGCAAAAGCAACCTTGCGCGAACGCTCACATATCAACGAGCAACTGGCGCGTTTTCAATCCATCGCCAAAGACGTTGCCGACATGCGCGAATTGGTCGCACTGGCTGAACAAGATGCCTCCCTACGCGAAGAGGTTGCCTCTTCCTTGCATGTCTTGGGAGAAAAATTGGCGCGCATGCGCCTCACGACATTGCTCTCTGGCGAGGCAGATGGCAATGATTGCTACATCACCATCCAAGCGGGCTCTGGCGGCACGGAAGCACAAGACTGGGCACAGATGCTCGTCAGAATGTACCTCCGTTGGGCAGAGAAATGTTCCTATAAAAGCACATGGCTCGAAGAAAATAGCGGCCAAGAGGCTGGGCTCAAATCTGCCACCATACACATCGAAGGGCATTGTGCTTATGGATGGCTCAAACATGAGTCGGGAATCCACCGCTTGGTGAGAATATCGCCCTTCGATGCCAACGGGAAGAGACATACGAGTTTTGCCTCTGTCACCGTCTATCCCGTCATAGACGACAGCATTGACGTCTCCGTCGATGACAAAGAGTTAAGAATCGACACCTATCGAGCCAGCGGGGCAGGCGGGCAACATGTCAATAAAACAGATAGCGCCGTACGTATCACCCATATCCCCAGTGGAATCGTCGTCCAATGCCAAAGCAACCGCTCACAGCATAGAAATCGCGCTGAAGCCTATCGCATGCTCAAGGCGCGCCTCTACGAAAATATCCTTGAAGAACGCCAAGCGAAAGCAAACGAACAACGAGGACAACAAGATGATATTGGTTGGGGACATCAAATTCGCTCCTATGTCCTCCATCCCTATCAGATCGTGAAAGACTTACGCTACCATGTGGAGATAGGTAACGCGCAATCCGTCCTCGATGGACATATCGATGCCTTTTTAGAGGCTGCCCTGAGCCACCAATCATCATGAGAGAGCAAGGCAATATCCTCCGTCCTCTGTTGTGCGTAGAAAACACGGCACTGATGGATGAACTTCTATTTTTTGCCGTAGACGATACACCAACGTCTCCATGCGGTGACTTTCCACATGAGACTCCAGCTGCGCCAGCACACGCATCATATGCGCCTTAGAGACCGAACGTCCACCTGCTTGGGTGAGGAGAACACAGAGGGATTTTTCTTGCTCGCTCAGCGCCACCTCCTCCCCATGGGGCGCACGTAGGAGCATCCTGCGCGCGCCATCGAAGACATAAGGACCAAAGCGATAAACGTTCTTGGGGGGACATTGGGCAATAGAACCCTCTTGTCCACCAGAGTCATAAAAAAGAGAAAAAATATCACGCATAGAAAAAGGTTGGTAGAATGTGTAATCGGCGCAAGGCCAATGGAGTCGCTTTTGTCTTAACAAGGCAATATGGATATGACGATGGTTTTGCCACCAGGCCCAGTGCGAGGACGACTCTTCTAAACGTCCGCATGACTCATGGGGACCACAGACAATAGCGTCATCAATGTCATGCAAAAGGACACACGATGTATCGGCATGGGATTTTTGTGCATGGGGTATGTGCCTTGTAGGGAGGGTGAGGGCAGACATGACATCGAGGGTGAGCGTGCTATGACGCTTGCCATAATGCTTCATCACGTCTATGAGCACAGCATCAGCGCTCAGCAAAAGACATGAGAGTTTGTCATCACCTATCACCATGACAATCATTTCCCTCTATCAGCATGCCTCTTGTGCCCATCAAGGCACGCTCCATTATGGTCAGTGGCGCGCCCCTTGTCTATTAGGGAAAGGGGGAATCACCCGATGGAAAAAAGAAGGAGATGGCGCTTTCCCATGTGGTATCTTTCCTCTTCGTTCTATCCTATGGAGGCGCGACCGTTTAGGCTTGCTCCATACATCCCTT